>JAAXHX010000634.1 GCA_012270635.1 Dehalococcoidia bacterium
GGTTCGAGTCCCTCCAGGGGTACCACAGCCCCGCTCCTTTCCTTCATCACCTGTCGCTCGCTGCTGGCTTGCGGCGTCTCCGAACCGCTCGACACAAAGCCAAAGGGGCCGACTGATGTCGGCCCCTTTCAGTTCTCCAGAATGTGTCCTCGCCGGAGGACGTTGATCCCGTAGCGGTTAGTCCGCTGCGTCGGCGCAGACTACACGCACTTCCAAGCGCCAGTTTTCGCTGACGGGATTCAATTCGATGGCTTCCGCCGCCCAGATACCTTGCGGGGTGTCCTCTTGCCCCACAGGATACGATGCTCTGACGACAACTCCCGTGGGAGGGGCATCCGTGGTGCCCCCCAGAATCCTGGCGCCCCCGCCCACTGCGACTCTTCCACCGTCGCACGTGACCGAATGGGACACACTGGATTCGCTACCGGGAGTGGTTGTCCCGAACTGCAACCGGGCATTACTGACGCCCTTGTCACCTTGTCTGCCTTGGGGGCCAGCCGGCCCCTCAATGCCCTGTGGGCCGACCAAACCTCGCTGGCCGGGAAATCCTTGGGGACCAGTCGGACCTGCGGGCCCTACTGGACCCTGAGCCCCCTGAGGACCCGACTCGCCCCGCAGACCTTGGGGTCCTTGCAGGCCCACGGGCCCCTGAGGCCCTTGCGGCCCTTCGGGCCCTCCCGGGCCTTGCGGGCCGACGTCACCCTGCTGACCGGGCTCTCCGACTGGGCCTTGGGGGCCTACTGGACCCTGCGGACCTTCGGGTCCCGGAGGACCGGTGTCGCCTTGCTGTCCGGGGTCTCCGATGGGTCCCTGAGGACCGACAGGCCCTTGGGGTCCAGTGTCTCCACGAGGTCCACCAGGATCGCCAGGGACACCCTGAGATCCTTGTGGACCTTCAGGTCCAATAGGTCCTTGTGGGCCTTGGGGTCCCACCTCCCCTTGGGGCCCTTCAGGTCCTTGTGGCCCACCCGGGTCGCCACGAGGCCCTGCAGGCCCCCGTGCTCCCTGTACGCCCTGAGGTCCGCGAGCCCCCGTAGTCCCTGTGGAACCCTGAGGCCCCTCTGGGCCTTCCGGCCCTTGCGGGCCTACGGCTCCCTCGGGGCCACGCGGGCCAGCGGCCCCGTCTTGCCCGGCAGGGCCCGTGGGTCCCTGCTCACCCTGCGGGCCAGCGGGGCCACGAGGCCCCTGCTCGCCCTGCAAGCCTTCGGGGCCCGTACATGCTGCAAACACGAAGATGCCTGCGATCAAGAGAACCGCAAGCATCATTGGGCTTCGAATGAAGCGCATCCGTCCATCTCCTACCCCAAAAGATTATGCCGTTTCAAGCACCGCTCACAATCTTACATAAGCCGCCAAAAGTCAAGGAAAATCCCGATGAGCTAGGCAACTGCTTGGGAACCGGCCACTGCGGGCCCTTTAGTTTCCCCGGCCCGAACAGGCCCGCTTTGCCATCCAGTCTTACACCCGCGTCCCGCATCTTCCCTAGCGGGAAGGGAGGGAGGTCCTTCTCCCGGTCTCGAGGTCTACTAGTACAGGTAGCAGGAGACCCAG
>JAAXHX010000635.1 GCA_012270635.1 Dehalococcoidia bacterium
TCGAGTCCGGCAAGCTCTTCATGCTCCAGACCCGCTCCGGCAAGCGCAGCGGCCAGGCCGCCGTCAAGATCGCCGTGGACATGGTCGAGGACGGGCTGCTCACCCGCGACGAGGCCCTGCTCCGCATCACCCCCGACGACATACGGGCCCTCCTCCACAACCGCATCCAGTTCCCCGAACGTCACCAGCCCATCGCCCGGGGCCTCAACGCCGCCCCCGGCGCCGTCTCCGGCACGGTGGTCTTCGATCCCCTGGACGCCGTCGCGGTCTCCAAGACCTCCGGCGGCGTCATCCTAGTGCGCCCTGAGACCAGCCCCGACGATATCCAGGGCATCGCCGCCGCCGGCGGAGTCCTAACCTCCCGCGGCGGCCTCACCTCCCACGCGGCCATCGTCACCCGGGCCATGGGCAAGCCCTGCGTCTGCGGCGCCGAGGAAGTCGTCGTTGACCTTGAAGACGAGTCCTTCAGGGTCGGCAACGTCGTCGTCCGCAAGGGAGACGTCATCACCGTGGACGGGTCCAGCGGCAGCGTCTACCAGGGCGCCCTGGCCCTCCTGGAAGCCGAGGCCACTCCCGAGCTCGCCAAGCTCCTAAGCTGGGCCGACGAGACCAAGCAGATAGGCGTCTGGGGTAACGCTGACACCGCAGAGGGCGTCGCCCTAGCCAAGAAGCACGGCGCCGAGGGCATCGGCCTCTGCCGCACCGAGCGCCAGTTCACCGGCAAGCTCCGGCTAGACGCCATACGCGACTTCATTCTCAGCGATTCCAACGAGGAGGAGGAGCAAGCTCTTGCCAATCTGCGCGACCTCCAGAAGAGCGACTTCCTCTCCCTCTTCAAGGCCCTCGGCGACACGCCCGTCATCATCCGGCTCCTAGACCTGCCCCTCCACGAGTTCCTCCCCACCGAGCAGGACACCCCCGACCCCAAGCTCAGGCGTCGGCTGGAGGACCTCCAGGAGGTGAACCCCATGCTCGGGCATCGCGGCGTCCGGCTGGCCGTGACCACCCCCCAGGTCTACGCCATGCAGGTGGAGGCCATCGCCGAGGCCCAGGCCGAGACCGGGGCCCGCGTCTCCATCATGGTGCCCCAGGTCATCACCCTCCAGGAGCTCCTATGGGTCAAGAAGCACATCGAGGGCAAGGGCTTCCGTATCGGCATCATGATGGAGACCGTCCGCGCCTGCATGAGGGCCGCGCCCCTAGCTGAAGAGGCCGGCTTCTTCTCCTTCGGCACCAACGACCTCACCCAGGCCGTCTACTCCTTCTCCCGTGAGGACGCCGAGAAGAAGTTCCTCACCACCTACCTCGACAACAGCCTCCTCGACGACAACCCCTTCGAGATTATCGACGTCAAGGGCGTCGGGCG
>JAAXHX010000636.1 GCA_012270635.1 Dehalococcoidia bacterium
CAGGCTCAGGGTGAGCGGCCTGCCCCCGCTCGACCTTTCGACAGGCTCAGGGTGAGCGGCCCCCAAATTCGACTCGGGGCATGTGTGACGGTTGTACGAGGGTGTCGTCAAGGGAGGGAGGCAAGTATGGTAGAGTTGGGACGCAGGAGGGCATGATGTTTGATGAGAAACTGATATCGGCGGACTCCCACGTGGACGAACCCCTGGAACTGTGGCAGGAAAGGCTGCCGGCCCACCTTCGGCACAAGGCCCCGCACATAGAGGTGCGAGACGGGAAGAGGTTGATGGTCCAGGATGGGATGAGGCCGAAGAAGATGACCTTGGGCTATGACGAAAAGACGGACGAAGATCGACTGCGGGAGCAGGGTAGGGTACAGGGTTGGGACGTGGAGTACAGGCTGAATGCGCAGGACATCGACGGAGTGGGGGCGGAGGTGGTGTATCCCGGCACCTTCGGGCTGGAGATGGCCTGCTCGCCGGACCCCGAGTTCCAGGGCATGGTGTCGAGGGTGTACAACGATTGGGCGATGGAGCTCTTCGGGGGTCGGCGGGACAGGTTCGCCATGGCGGCGCTGATACCGGTAGTCGACATCCCGTGGACGTGCGGGGAGATGCGCCGGGTGGCGGGGCTGGGGATGGGGTCTTTCTTCCTGCCCAGTGTCGTCGATCCGCCGTACAACCGCCCCGAGTACAAGCCGATATGGGAGACCGTGGAAGAAACGGGAGTGCCCCTGAACTTTCACATAAGCAGCGGCCGGGACCCGAGGGTGGAGCGAGGGCCAGGGGGCGCGGTGATCAACTACATCATGGGCGCGCTGGTGGACGGGATAGAGCTGCTGGTGTACCTGTGCTCATCGGGGGTGCTGATGGACCACCCGAACATGGACTTCGTAATTGTGGAGTCGGGGGCGGGGTGGCTGGCGTGGGAGCTTCACGCGATGGACGAGGCCTATCGGAAACACCACATGTACACGCGGCCCAAGCTGGACATGTTGCCCAGCGAGTATTTCAAGAGGCAGGGCTACGTCACCTTCGGGGACGACCCCGTGGCCCTGACCACGCTGGGATACTACGGCCCCGACCGGCTGCTCTGGGGCAATGACTATCCGCACCACGAGGGAACTTGGCCCCACTCCCGTGAGGTGGTGGAGAAGCAGTTTGCGGGGATCGGCGAGGATGCGAAGAGGAAGATAGTGAGGGAGAACGCGGCGGGGCTGTACGGGTTTGGGGTTAACTGACCCCCGGAATCAGTAAGCCTCCAGGGGGCCATCGTGGCGGTTCCAGTCGGTGATGGAGCCGTCGTATAGCCTGGGGGAGTAACCTAGCTTGGACAGGGCTAGGAAGCCGAGGGAGGCCCGGGGGCCGGTGCGGCAGTAGGCGATGACGGGAGTGGCGTCCTCCGCTCGTCCTTCGACAGGCTCAGGATGAGCGGTTTGCGTGGGCGAGTCAGGATGAGTGGGGTGGGTGGAGAGAAGAGGTTGGAAGAGGGAGGCGAGGGCGTTGTTGGGGAGGAGGTAGGCGTTGTCTTCACCAACCAGTGCGCGCCATTCCAGGTGAAGGGCGCCGGGGATGTGACCGCCCGTGCCGGGTTCGCCGTTCTCACCGGAGTATTCAGCCCGGCTCCTAAAGTCCAAGAGCGCGGCCGAGGCCCCCTGGGACAAGTCCTCCCACCGAGCCCTGATAGTTTCATCGATGGCCGGGTAGAACTGGGCGGGAGTGGGGGGAACGGGGCGGTAGAAGACCTCGCCGCCGGACTCGGCCCAGCCTTCGAAGAAGGTGTCCATGAGCAGGACCTTGGGGCAGCCGAGATACCGGAGAATCCAGGAAAGCATGGCTCCGTTCTGGCCGTCTGTGGAATCGTAGAGCAGGGGCGTGCGATCACCGGAGACCCCGGCGTCGGCGGCCCAGCGGGCGAGGCTCTCGGGTTCGAGGAGGCGGGCCTGCTCGTCGAAGGCGGTGTAGACGGGGAGGTTGACGGCCCCTTCCAGGTGTCCCGACATGTACTTCATGGGGCGTCGGGGGTCAAGGAGCAGGATATCGGGGTCCGACAAGTGGTCGCGGACCCAGTCGGGCGAGACCCAGCTTACGGCAGACATGACGTCGTCAGGAGAAGTCCGCCCCCGCCCTCGTGCTAACGAAACGATTTGAGGTGTGAACGACTACGCTGTAATCGTTCATGCCTCCTGATCGGTGGAGGGGCAAGGGGCTAGACCTTTTCGAATTCGGGGACGATTTCCGTGGCCCGGGCCACGGTGTTGGCCACGGGGGAGCCTTCGACGGCCAGCTTCCAGACCTCCCGGAGGGCGTCTTCGTCGGCGTCGGCGGAGACGTATACCTTGGCATTTATCTTGCCGTAGCCGGGGTTGCCGTCGTCGAGGCCGGCCCACTTGAGGATGTTGTCGAAATGGCCTTCGAGAGCGATCTCAAGGTCATTGAGCTTGATGCCGCGCTTGGTGGCGTTGAGGACGAACCCGACCATCATGCAGCCGCCGACAGCAGAGAGGATGTGCTCGTGGGCGGAGGCGGCGGTGTCAGTGGCGTCCAGCCCTTCGGGCTCGTCTAGCTCGACGGTATGGGTCCGGGTGTAGGCCTTGCCCTTGAAGCCGCTCTCCCACTTGACGCGGGAGCGCCAGGGACCGCTGACGGCCTTCTTGACGTCGGGGTCCTTCAGGGAGTTTAGAATCTCGTTGATCTTGTCGGGCCTCAGCCCGTTCAACTCTTCTGCCATGGTCTTCCTCCTCCTGGGCGGTTCTTAGGCGCAGGGTGACGAGGGGCTCTAGCCGAACTCCACCCTGAGCATTTCGGCGGCTTTGGTAATGGACTGGAGTTTCTTGTAGGCGATGGGGTCGGTGTTCATGGAGCGCTCGGCGAAGGTGCCGAAGCCGC
>JAAXHX010000637.1 GCA_012270635.1 Dehalococcoidia bacterium
GCCGATGTCATCGTCCCGGCAATGCATTACGTCGGCCCCGAGGCGATGGACGCCACGCCCGCCCGGCTGATCAACCAGTTCGGCATCGGCCTGGAGGGTGTGGACGTAGACGCCGCCACGGAGAGGGGGATATACGTTGCCAACGTGCCCGGCGCCCTGGCCATGAGCAATGCCATCTCGGTGGCGGAGCATGCCATCTTTCTAATGCTCGCCCTCGCCCGGCAGTATCCCCAGGCTCACGAATGTCTTCAAGCGGGGGTGTGGGGCCAGCCACAGGGTCGGAGCCTGCGAGGCAAGACCGTCGGCATCCTCGGGATGGGCAGCATCGGCAAGGCCCTGGCCCGACGCCTGAAACCCTTCGAATCAACGCTCCTCGGAATCAAGCGTGATCCTGCCGTCGAGGTGGACCCGGAGCTAGGGCTCGAGTTCCTGGGAGGCCCCGCGGACTTGGCCTCAGTTCTGCCTCACTGCGACTTCCTGGTCCTCGCGCTCCCTCTAACCCCCGAGACCCGCTCCATCATCAACGGCGACGCACTGGGCCGGATGAAGCGCGGTTCCTACGTTGTCAACGTCGGCCGAGGGCCGGTCATCGACCACGACGCCCTGGTCGACGCCCTGGCTTCGGGCCATATAGCCGGCGCGGGGCTGGACGTCTTTTGGCAGGAACCCATAGACCCCACCGACCCCGTGTTCAAGCACAACGTCATCGCCACCCCCCACGTGGCCGGCGTCACCGATACTTCCTACAACGAGATTGCCAAGGGGCTCGCCGACAACGTGGAGCGCATCCGCTCCGGGCTTCCACCCCTGAACTGCGTCAACCTCTGCAACATTTCCGTCCCCCGCTAAGGGACCAGAACTTCGTCTTTCCAGCCGTTTTCGGTCTTCGTGTAGCGGTGCCGGTCGTGGAGCCGCCCCGCCCCCGAATGCCAGGTCTCGATCTGATCGGGTACCAAGTACACCGCCTTCAGTGAGTCGGGTGGGGGGATGTCGTCCTTTTCCGGGTGCCTTTTCTTCAACTCTTCTATGCCCGCGACCAGGTGGTCCCGGGAAGGCGCGACGGTGGTCTGCGGCTCGAAGGTCGG
>JAAXHX010000638.1:0-1316 GCA_012270635.1 Dehalococcoidia bacterium
TTGTAATATCCCATCAAGATCAATGGTATCTGGGGAAATCGGGCGCGGGTGTTCCGGCAGCAGGCCAGGCAGTCGGCAAGGGTGACGTTCTGGTCGAGGGCAACCTGGCTGGACTTCTGTATGGTGACGCCTTCGGCCAACGGATCGCTGAAAGGCGCCCCCAGCTCGATAATGTCGACGCCGCCTTCCACCATCGCCTCGACCATTGCCCCGGTAGTGGTCCTGTCGGGAAAGCCGACGGTGAGGAAAGTGGCTATTACCGGCCTTCCTTCCTCCCTCCCCCGCTCGAATGTATCGGACAAACGGCTCAATTGCTGGTCAAACTCCGCATTCCGGTCGTACCGGGTAGTCTGTTCCTAACTTCACACACCAATAAGGGGTGAATACTAGCACCCACCTTCATCCCTTTCAAGAAGAAGGCGTTCTTGACACTCAATTGGGGCGTCCATATAATCGAATCTCGCCTGTTCAACTGTTCGGGTGTCGATGAGACAAGTTCAGGGAGGGGTCCAATTTGTCCGAGGTAAGGTTGGGGCGAGACGAAAATTTCGAAAGCCTGCTGAAGCGGTTCAACAAGAAAGTACAGCAGAACGGCATCCTGTCCGAGGCCAGGCGCCGAGAGTACTACGAGAAGCCGAGCATCAAGCGTAAGAAGAAGGCCGCGGCGGCAGCCCGGAAGCGCCGAAACGCTCGGCGATAGCCCGGGATCCCGCCACCCAATCGACGGATGTCGCTACGCGAACAGCTGGACGCAGACCTGCTGGAGGCGGTGCGCAGTAAGGACGAATTACGGCGCTCCGCCTTACGTCTTATTAAGGCCAGCGTTCAGTCGGAGGAGAAGTCCCAGGGAAAGGCCCTGGGAGACGACGGCGTTATCCAGGTGCTGTCTCGGGAGGCGAAGCGGCGTAGAGAGAGTATCGAGGCCTTTCGCCAGGGAAACAGGCTCGACCTGGTGGAGAAGGAAGAGGCGGAACTGGCGATAATCACAAGATACCTGCCCCAGCAACTCACCGCGGAAGAGATATCGGAAATCGCGCGTTCGGTGATAGAGGAGACAGAGGCTCAAGGGCCGGGGGAGCGGGGGAAGGTGATGGGAAAGCTGATGCCCCAGGTCAAGGGAAAAGCGGATGGAAAGCTGGTGAGCCAGATAGTCGGGGACCTGCTGGCCGGGAAGTCGGATTGAGAACCGAGCCATACGGAGGGCAAGGGGCCCGGGCCTGGGTTATGATGGACCAGGGACCGGGCTTTGTTTTTGGGGGGATTTCTGCCATGCCCCTGGATTCCGGCTCGGGGGCCGGAATGACGAAGAAAATGGG
>JAAXHX010000638.1:1412-6404 GCA_012270635.1 Dehalococcoidia bacterium
ACGAAGAAAATGGGGCCGGAATGACGGAGAAGAGGGGTTGGCATGACGGGGAAAGGGGACATGCCGGTAGTGTACAGGCCCTAATTAGGGATGTAGGGTAGTGAACGGGCTTCAGTGAGGAAGGGGAACAGCAGTACACGTAGGGGCTGCTTATGAGATTTGGGGTAGTAGTTTTTCCGGGGACGTGGAGCGACACGGACTGTCATCACGTGCTGGACGAGACGCTCGGGCAGGACGTGAGCTACGTCTGGCACAAGGATACGGACCTCTCGCCCTACGACTGCGTCGTGCTGCCGGGCGGGTTTTCATACGGGGACTACCTGAGGTGTGGGGCCATCGCCCGGTTCTCTCCGGTGATGGAAGCCGTCGTTGATTTTGCGGGGCGCGGGGGACTGGTGCTGGGGATATGCAACGGATTCCAGGTCCTCTGTGAAGCAGGCCTTCTGCCGGGGGCGCTATTGCGCAACGACAGCCTGGAATTTCGGTGCCAGTGGGTGAACCTGAGGGTGGAGGATGGGGACTCGGCGTTTACCAGGAGCTGCGAGTCGGGGCAGGTGATCCGGATTCCCATCTCCCACGGCGAGGGCCGCTACTACGCCGACGAGGCAACGCTGCGCACCCTGAACGAGGAGGGCCGGGTCCTGCTCCGCTATTGTACGGAAGATGGAGTCGTGTCCCCGGAAGCCAACCCGAACGGCTCATTGAACGGGATAGCAGGCATTGCCAACCGGGAGGGAAACGTGCTGGGCATGATGCCCCACCCGGAACGGTGCTGCGAGCCGGAGCTCGGGGGGACGGACGGGTTGTATATCTTCGAGTCGATAATCGGGGCGAGGGTGCTTTCGTGACCCAACGTGTTTCCTTGTCGTGCGGACCCTCTCAGGCTGGATGCGCATCCGCTACCCATTGAGGGAGAGGGGACAGGACCAGATTTCTTTTGCTATTGAGATGATCTACCCCTCCGCTCATACTTCGACAGGCTCAGCACGAGCGGCCGCACCCCCTCCCGATGATGCTTCGATAGGCTCGATACGAGCGGCCCCGGCCCCTCCAGTGCAGATTATGCAGAGGTCTCATCGAGGGGAGAGGGCTTAATCTTGTATCTCGCTGCTGAGCGTCCGGCGCAATGCAGGGTGGTCCCGACCCCTTGACGTACGGTTCTTCCGACCCTCCCGGACAAGCTCATCCACCTGAGTCTTGCCGGGTCTGTGGACTGCACCTTCAGCCCGAGTGGAGGTTCTGCACCCGGTGCGGGGCCATGGCCCATCCCGGAATGACCGAGACCCATCCTGGCGCCGTTGCGGTTGCTGCCCAACCCCAGGGGGGTCGGGTGGGGTGGGGGCCCTGGGACGTAGCCCTCGGCACGGGCTTCTACGTCATCCAGGCCGCATCGATCCTGGCCATTGTCCTGGTGGTGACGAGGGCGATGGATGTCGAGTACGCGGGCGTCCCTCTGCTGGTGGGGATGCTGCTGGTGCAACTAGCCCTGCCACTCACGGTCTGGATATTCGCCGTATCCCGCCGCCGAGTGTCGTGGCGCGCCCTTGGGCTGTGGAGGAAACCCGCCCTCGGGGATGCGGGGTGGGGGATAGTCGTACTGATTGCGGAGATGGCAGTGCAGGTGGGCTATTACTTCGTCCTGGAGGCAGCGGGAGTCGACACGGAGGACTTGTCTCCAACGCCATTCCTGGAAGGCGGCACGGAATACCTGATCGGGGTGTCGATTTTGGCTGTGGCGGTGGCGCCCTTTGCGGAAGAGCTGTTCTTCAGGGGCTTCGTGTTCGGGGGGCTGGCAGGGCGTTGGGGCCCGGTCTGGGCCGCGGTGGTCAGCTCCCTGCTCTTCATGGCGGCGCACCTGGAACCGATCAGTTTTCCACCCCTTTTCGTATTGGGGCTTCTGCTCGCATGGCTATATCATAGAAACGGGACGCTTTGGGCCCCAATTCTGGTGCACTTATCGAACAACGCGATAGTAGTGGGAGTGCTGTTTGCCGACCTTTACTGACAGGAATCGCAAGCAAGGGCCGAGGTCCGGGAGTCGGGGGAGATGAGCGTAACCTCCGAGGCCCTGGACCAGTTGGCCATCTCCGCTGACGAGTACGCGCTGGCCGTGGACAAGCTCGATAGGGAGCCCAACCTGGTTGAGCTGGGCATCATCGGGTCCCTGTGGAGCGAGCACTGCAGCTACAAGCATTCCAAGCCGCTGCTGAGGATGTTCCCTTCGAAGGGCGAGCGAGTGCTGGTGGAGCCGGGGGCCGAGAACGCCGGCGCCGTCGACATCGGGGACGGGCTGGCGGTGGTGATGAAAATCGAGTCGCACAACCACCCATCGGCCATCGAGCCGTACGAGGGAGCGGCAACGGGTGTGGGGGGCATCGTCCGGGACATATTCACCATGGGGGCCAGGCCGATAGCCCTGCTGAATTCTCTTCGATTCGGGCCCTTGGACTCGGCGCGGAACCGATACTTGTTCCAGGGAGTGGTGGGCGGCATAAGCGGTTACGGCAACTGCCTCGGCATCCCCAACGTCGGGGGGGAAGTCGTATTTTCGCCGACTTATTCAGGGAACCCGCTAGTCAATGCGATGTGCCTAGGCGTGGTCCCGGCCGACGGCCTGCTGAAAGCCCGGGCGGAGGGCGCCGGGAACCTGCTGGTCCTGGTAGGGGCGGACACGGGAAGGGATGGGATTCACGGGGCCTCGGGGCTGGCGTCCCGGACCTTCGAGGAGGAGAAGGAGCTGAGGCCGACGGTGCAGGTGGGCAATCCGTTCCTTGAAAAGGTGCTAATCGAGGCGTGCCTGGAGCTTTCGGAAGCAAGGCTGCTGGTGGGACTGGCGGACCTGGGGGCTGCGGGGCTGACCAGCGCGGTGGTCGAGAGCGCCGGGCGAGCAGGGAGCGGCGTGGAGATAGACGTGGCCCGGGTCCCGCGTCGGGAGGAGGGGATGACCCCCTACGAGGTGATGCTCTCAGAGTCGCAGGAGAGGATGCTGCTAGTCGTTTCCCCGGATAAGAAGGGGGAGGTGGACACGATAACCGACAAGTGGGACCTCCGCTCCGACGTCATTGGCAGGGTGACGGATGACGGACGGGTCAAGGTGCGCGATGAGGGAGTGACGGTTGCAGACCTGCCGGTGGGCGTGCTCACCGACCCTCCCCTCTACACGGTCGAGGGCCGGGAGCCGGAGGGGCTGGCGGAGGCCCAGGGCTTCGACTTCGACTCATTGCCGATGCCGGGCTTGGGCCCGGATGAGGCGCTGCTCCGACTGCTGGCTTCGCCGAACGTGGCGAGCAAGGAGTCGGTGTTCAGGCAGTACGACCACCAGGTAATGACGAACACGATGGTTCCGCCGGGAAGCGACGCCGCTCTCCTGCGGATAAAGGGGAGCAGGAAGGCGATCGCCCTCTCGACGGACGGCAACGGGCGGTACTGCCACCTGGACCCGTATGCAGGCGGGGCCATTGCGGTGGCGGAGGCGGCGCGGAACGTGGCGTGCCTCGGGGCGCGGGCGATAGCGGTGACGGACTGTCTCAATTTCGGCAACCCGGAGAAGCCGGAGGTCTACTACCAGTTGGAGCAGTGCATCCGGGGGATGACCGAGGCCTGCCGCACCTTCGACCTGCCGGTCATAAGCGGCAACGTCAGCCTGTACAACGAGACGATGGGCGAGCCCATATACCCGACCCCGGTGGCCGGGGTCCTGGGCCTGCTGGAAGACGCATCTATAGCCTGTCGGATGGGGTTCCGACAGCCGGGGGACGAGGTGTTGCTGCTCGGGCCTCCGCCTGCGCCTGGCGGGTTGGCGGGGAGCGAGTGCCTGGAACTGCTGCACGGGAAGGTGGCGGGCAGGCCCTCAATTGACCTGGCGCTGGAGAAGCGGGTGCAGGAGCTGTGCATCTCGCTCATCGAAAGCGGCCTCGTTAGATCGGCGCACGATTGCTCGATGGGCGGGTTGGCCGTGGCCCTGGCCCTTAGTGCAATTCAAGGGAGAGTCGGGTTCAGTGGGGAAGTCATAGGAGAGGGGCGATGGGATGCGATTCTCTTTGGAGAAATGCAGTCCCGCATAGTGATATCGGTTGCGCCGAAATACGTCGAGAGGGTGAGGACTATGGCTGACGAGTCTGGGGCGCCGATGACGGGGTTGGGGGCGGTGGGGGGAGATCGGCTGGAGATTCGACCATACCTTGATTTGCCTTTAGAGGAAGTGGCAAATGCCTGGGAGAACGGTCTTTCGGATGCCATGAGATAGCCCGATTTTTCCTGCTCATCGTCCTTGTACCGACCTGCCAGCGTTATATAATTGCGGTGGGGTGAAGCCCCAATCAACATCGTCAAATCAGCGTCGATAGAAAGGTCCGGGTTCGAAGTGAGAGTTATATTCCTGGAAGAAGTCGAAAACGTCGCCAAGGCGGGTGACGTGAGGGAAGTGAAGAACGGGTATGCAAGGAACTACCTGTTCCCGAAGGAACTGGCGGTCCTGGCCACGCCGGACCAGCTGCGAAGGGTAGACGCCCTGAAGCGCGCCGAGGCCCTGCGGCAGGGCAACGCCGGGGCCCGGGCCGAACTGCTGGCCCCCAAACTGGAAGGGCTTTCGGTGATTATTGAAGCGAGAAGCGGGCCTACGGGACGGTTGTACGGTTCGGTCTCGGCGGCTGCGGTGGCCAAGGCCATCGCGGAAGTGACGGGCGAGGAGATCGGGGCGCGGGACATACGGATGGATGAGCCGATCAAGTCGGTGGGCGATTACCAGGTGACGCTCGGGCTGGCGCCGGAAGTCGAACCCGTGGTGGCCGTGCAGGTTGTCGAGGCTGCACCTGCCAAGCCGACGGCGAAACGTAAGACAAGGGTGCCCAGGGTGAAAGAGACCACCCCTGTCGCGGAGGCAGTGGAAGAAACCCCTGTGGCGGAGGTGGAGGAAGAGGCCCCTGTCTCGGAGGTGGAGGAAGAGGCTCCTGCCGCGGAAGTAGAGGAAGAGGCCCCTGTCGCCGAGGTGGA
>JAAXHX010000639.1 GCA_012270635.1 Dehalococcoidia bacterium
GATCTGGGTGAGCAGGGGCCCCAGGCCGGGGTAGGGGTCCTTGGCCAGGTGGGGCGGCTGCACCGGGTCGGTCTCGTCCGCGTCGACGGGAGCCGCCAGCAGCAGCCACGCGACGAAGAAGGCCAGCAGCGCCAGGAGCAGGGCCGCCGCCCAGCGAATCGGCACGCGTCGGGGAAGGGCCTCCCCCGGAAGCAGTCGGGCCAAGGGGCTGGAGGACATGGTTACCGTGACCTGGGCCTCCCTCGGTTCGCGGGTGCGGGCTCGGGGGCCGGGTCGGGCCCCGCTATTCGGCGCGCGCCCGAATCCCCCCCCCCCCGACGGAGAGGAAGGGGCCGCACTATTCACAATTGATCTCCGACCGGCCAATTGTCTCATTTATCCCCATGTTAGGGAAGCCCGAACCGGAACGAGGGCCAACAAATGGGGCCTTTTAGCGCCTCCAACACCCCCAAACAAAGCTGACGAGGCCCAAAAGAGGCCCTTTTATTTCCCATCCGACCTCGGATATGGTCTGGTTAAAATTCTCGGCGTGTACGGATTCGGGCGTCGGGGGCCGTTCTCGGGCCCCATGAGCCCGGGTCGGGCCAGTATGCCCGGCAATGCCTTCACCCTGCCGACCTCGTAGCGATACCCCGTCTAATTTTGGCTACGTCCCCCAATTGGGACGGAAAGCTATCATTTACCGGCGAAATAGTCAATAAAGGGGAGGGCCCGCTCATATCGAGCCCGTCGAAATATGAGCGGGGGGATGTCAACACGGCAGGCGAGCGCGGGCCCCGCCCCTGGATTCCTGCCTCCGCAGGAATGACGGAAAAAGAGGGGGAGGAATGACGAGGGAGATATCCTAACACCCGCCATCATTACGGCCCCCGAGCCGGAATCCAGCCCCGCAGCGCCACCCGCCCAAGCCCATCAAAGCCCGAACGGCGGTCGTCAACACGCCAGACGGGCGCGGGCCCCGCCGCTCGACCCTTCGACGAGCTCAGGATGAAGCTCAGGGAGAATACATGAGCTCGGGTCGGTTCAGTATCTCTAGGAGGGCCTCGACCCTGCCGATGTCCTGTTTGAGAGCGCTCAGAGGCGTCGCGTCTATGTAGTAATTTCGATGGAGACTTCTCGCAACCCCAAAGAGGTCGCGCACTTCCTGGGGGTTCGCCGTCTCTTCAGCCAGTCTGTCAATGATGGGAAATACGTCTTGATGAACATCGCACTTCCAACCTCGGAGGTCGGCAATGGCCTTGAGTTGGTGGACCACCGCTCCCCAACCCTTCTCGGATGCCTGCAGCCTGTCGCCCTTGGCCAACTGCTCGTAGGCGTGCTCGATGAGCCGTTGCCTATGTGTCGCGTGAGGTTCTATCGGTTCTTTGTCTTTTATCTCGGCGGGCACTTACCGTCTCCTCCTCGGTGATTTCAAGGGCTATACCTCCAGCTTGCGGGTGAGAAAGCTATCATTTACCGGCGAGATAGTCAATCGTGGGCCGGCTCCGCTCGTGCTGGGCCTGTGGAAGTATGAGCGGGGGGATGTCAACACGGCAGACGGGCGCGGGCCCCGCCCCTGGATTCCTGCCTGCGCAGGAATGACGGAGAGAGGGGCAGGAATGACGAGGGAGACAGCCTGGCGCCCGCTGTCATTCCTGCCCCCGAGCCGGAATCCATCCCCGGCCCTGCTCGTACTGAACCTGTCAAAGTGTAAGCGGGGGGATGTCAACTTGGCGGGCAAGCCCGGGCCCCGTCGCTCGGGTATGCACTCCAACGACTCTTGCAGC
>JAAXHX010000640.1 GCA_012270635.1 Dehalococcoidia bacterium
ACTACGGGCACCAGGAGGTGAAGGTGCTCAACGGCGGCTGGAAGAAGCGGCCCCCGGAGGGGCGTCCCGGCAGCCTGGACGCTCCCGAAACCAAGAGCGGCGTCACCTTTACGTCCAGGCCCGACCCGTCCCTCAACGTCACCACCGACGAGCTGAAGGAGAGGTACAACGCCCCCGGAACGGTGGTGTGGGACGTGCGGACCCGGGGCGAGTACACGGGAGAGAACCCGCGGCACAACCGGAGGCCGGGCCACATACCCGGCGCCACCCACATGGAATGGGTCGAGATGATAGACCCGGAGACTGACATGTTCAAGCCGGCGGAGGAGATGCGCCGCCTCCTCACGGAGAAGGGGATCACCCCCGAAAAGGAGGTGTTCGCCCATTGACAGGGCGGCATCCGTTCGGGGAACGGCACCTTCGTACTCAAGCTCCTCGGCTACGACCGGGCGCGCAACTACGACGGCTCCTGGGGAGACTGGGGCAACCGGGACGACACGCCCATCGAGCAGGGAGGCTGAAGGCGCACCGGTTTCCTTGCCACGACTCCTGAACCGTAGTATATTGGGGCCGACCGGCCCCCCTACGGGGAATGCCATAGATAACTGAGGAGAGTCCAACGTGTACACCAAGCAAGCCTTGAGTCAGGACCAGTGCCTTGCCGCCATCAACGCGGTTGCCGAGGCGTTCAAGAGGGACCACCCCGACGCCCAGTGGACCCTGGCCATCGTGGACGACGGCGGCAACCTGATGGCCTTCACCAGGTCCGACGGCGCCGGTCCCCTGCTGGGCCGCAACGTCATAAAGAAGGCCTACACCTCCGCCATGACCGGCGCCAGCACCAAGGTGTTCGGCCAGCCCCGGGAGGGAGAGGGCGACTTCGCGGCCGCCCTGTCCGAGCACGACTGGAACGTGACTGAGTGGGGCGACCCGATGCTGATGGTGATCTCCGGCGGTATTGCCATCAAGGCGCCCGACGGCTCCCTCATGGGCGGCATCGGCGTCTCGGGCCTGCCCTATGGCCCGGGAGACCACGACATGTCGCTGATCGGCATCAAGGCGATGGGCCTCTAGCTACTACCCGTACCGTGACGCCTCGATGGCGGGAACGGGGCGGGGCGAGCGCGCCCGCCGCCCAGCCGACCCCTCCACCATGGCGAACGGCAAGGCAATCGGGAGGTGACCGGCATGGCGCAGATAGAGGGCCTGGGTCACGTTGGAATATACGTACACGACCTGATGGCCCAGCGGGACTTCTGGTCGAGGGTCATGGGCCTCCAGATAGCCGACGAGGACCTGGAGGGCCTGGGCATGGTGTTCCTCAGCTCCCACCCCGATGAAGAGCACCACGAGTTCGTCCTCATGAGGGGGAGGGACGTGCCAAGGGAGGCCAAGGT
>JAAXHX010000641.1 GCA_012270635.1 Dehalococcoidia bacterium
GTGGTGACGATGCCGATGGCGGCGTCGGCGCGTATGACCCTCTTGCGGGTGGTGAGGGATATGAGCAGGGCGGATAGGAAACCCCAGGCACTGGCGCCCACGAAGAAATTGATAGACATAACGTAGCTGACGACGGCGCCGCCAAAGACGGCATGGGAGAGACCGTGGCCGACGTATGCCATGCCGCGGAGGACGATATAGACGCCGATAAGGCCGCACAATCCGCCGGCAAGAGTGGCGGCGATCAGGCCCTTGACGAAGAATTCGAACTGGAAAGGCTCAAGAATCGGGGGCATGGGTGGGGAGGTGGGGCTCCTTTCTGGTGTGCTCGTCGGTAGTGGCGCCGTACAGGTGAGGCCGCTCGGCGACGAGGGTGAGGCCCTGGTAGCGGATAACGGGCATGTCGGCGCCGTAGGTGCGGTGCAGGATGTCGGGGGTGAAGATGTCGTTGGGAGGGCCCTGGGCGACAATGCCGCGATTGATGCAGACGACCCGGGGGAGGTGGGCGGCGACGGAGTTGATCTCATGGGTGGTCATGACGATGGTTACGCCCTGGTGGTTGAGCTCGTGGAGGAGGTGCATGACATCGTCCCGGGTCTTGATGTCGACGCCCGAGGCGGGTTCGTCGAGGAGGAGGAGCCGGGGGTTGCTGATGAGGGCCCGGGCGAGGAAGGCGCGCTGCTGCTCCCCGCCGGAGAGCTGCCGGATGTGCCTATGGGCAAGGTGGGCGATGCCGAGACGCTCCATGATTTCCCGGGCGTTGCGGACCTGTCGGGAGGAGTGCCAGGGGAGGAGGGGTCTGCGCATGGCGGCGCCCATCAGCACGACTTCCCGTACGGTGGCGGGGAAGTTCCAGTCTATGGCCTCTAGCTGAGGCACGTATCCGACGGCGGGGCGTTTGCGGCCGACTGGGACGCCATCGATGGACACCCTGCCGGAGAAGATGCGGACGGAGCCGAGGACTACGCGTAGGAGGGTGCTCTTGCCGGAGCCGCTGGGCCCGAGCAGGCCGACGAAGTCGCCGGGCATGATCCGGAGGTCCATGCCGGACAGGACGGGCTGCCCATCGTAGCCGCAGGACACATTTTCCAGGGCGACGATGGGGGCGCCGGTGGCCGGGGGATGGGCGCCGGGATGAAGCAAGGGTCCTCCTACTGGGGGTAGATTGCGGTGGGCGGGTCTGCGAAGGTGCGGGATGAATCGAAGTGATGGAAGGGGGAGGCGTCTCCGCCGAGGGCCTCGACCATGATGATCATGTTGCGGGACATGAGGCCGAAGTAGGAATGTTCGGGGTCACCGGGCAGGCCGGGGAGATCGTCATCGGCGAGTTGGTCGCTGTATTGAGCGCCGGACTCTCGGGCGATCTGCTGGAGGGCCTTGCTGGGGAAGACCTCGGAGCCGAAAACGGCGGGGACTCCCAGGTCCCGCACCTGAATGATGAGCCGGGCCATTTCCTGGGGAGAGGGCTCGCTAAAGTCGGAGGGCTGGATGGCGCCTATAACCTCGACGTCGTAGCTGCGGGCGAAATAGGCCCAGGAATCGTGGTAGGTAAGGAGTTTGCGGTTGTTGGGGGGGATGGTGGCAATTGCCTGGCGGATGGCGTCGTCGAGGCGGTCGATTCTATCGGTGAACAGGGCGAGGTTATCATCGTAGCGCTCTGTGTTGGGGGGATCGAGGGTTACCAAGGTCTCGTGGACGATCTGGGCGTACCGGAGGGCGAGGGTGGGGTCGGGCCAGACGTGGGGGTTGGGGTGCCCGCCGGACTCGGGGAAGGTGAAGTCGAAGGCCCATTGGTCCCGGGTGAGGGTCCTATCGCCCAGGAGGAC
>JAAXHX010000642.1 GCA_012270635.1 Dehalococcoidia bacterium
TCGAAAACGGGGTTGAACATAATCATGTCCGGCTCTTCTTCGAGGATTTGGCCCAGCCCGTCGATCACCTCTTCCTCGGGCCCGAACACGGCGACCTTACGCGCCCACGAGGCGTTGTGGTAGTAACCGTCGAACCACTCCTCCAGCCTTCGGGCGGCCCTCTCCTTGTCGTTGTCAATGGCGATGTAGATGCGCTTGCCGAGGGGAAAAGTCCCCGGGTCCCGACCCGTTTCGTCCATATAGGATCGAATATGCCCAATAGCCCCCTTGAATGCGCGAGTGGTTGAAGATCCGGCCCCCATCCACCCGTCCCCTATCCTCACGGCCCGCTCCAACGCGGCCTTCGCGTGGGCCCCGAACCAGATGGGAGGGCGGGGAGACCGGAGCGGCTTGGGGTTGATGCTCACGTTTTGCAGGTCCCAGAAGCGGTCCTTGAAGGTGACCCGGGGCTCGGTCCAGAGGCGCTTGACCAGCTCCACGCTGTCCTCGAATCTCGTGACCCGGTGTTGGGCGTCGAAGCCGAAGGCCGGGTACTTCCCCTCGTGGCCACCTATCCCGACCCCAAGGATTAGTCGCCCCTTGGAGAGCTGGTCCAGGCTCGCCGATATCTTGGCCAGGTGCACCGGGTTCTGAAAAGGCATCACCAGCACCGATATGCCGAGGTCAACCTTCTCGGTGACCGTGGAGGCGTAGGCCAGCAGGGTGAAGGGGTCCAGGGTGTCCATGGTCCCGAGCACCGAGTCCTGCGTCCAAACGCTGTCGTAGCCCAGGGACTCGACCAGCCTAAGGTGCTTTTCGACGAAGCCCATGTCCACGGGCCCGTAGGGAAACATCTGGGGCACGGCGATGCCCACCTTGGTCTTCTTGCCGGCCAGCATGGTTGAACGCCTCCCGATGGGGTTTAGGGCTATTGTACAGGACGGAGTCGCCTAGGACGCAGCCCAGGGGTCGGCGCAATCCGCGAAGCGGGCCAGGCTGAAGGGCTCCAGGGGGAGCCGAGGCTCGTTCCCGGCGATCGCGTCGGCCATAAGCTCGCCGGTCATGGCCGCCAGAGTTATGCCCTTTCGCATGTGCCCCGCCGAGATGAAGGCGCCTTCGAGGCCGGGGACCGGGCCCAGGATGGGGATTTCGTCCGGCGTTGCGGGCCTCAGCCCCGTTATCACCCAGGATATGGATGCTTCCTCCATGGCCGGGCACACCCTGAGCGCGCCCTCCAGCACGTGCTGGACGCCCTCCTGGGACACGGTCTTGTCGTAGCCCCGAAAGCCGTCATAGCTGCCGGATAGGACCGTCCCATTGAGCTTGGAGGTGACGTAAGACCGACCGTGATGAATGTTGGCCCCGAGGGGTGGCCCCGGTGCCTTGAGCTCCACCATCTGGCCCTTGTAAGGCCTGATAGGGACCGGCGTTCCTATCCAGTCGGAGGCCCGGGAGGTCCAGGCCCCCATGGCAAGCGCTGCCGCGCC
>JAAXHX010000643.1:0-326 GCA_012270635.1 Dehalococcoidia bacterium
ACGAATACGTGGCCCAACCCCGCCTTGTCCCTGAGAGATAGCCGTTGGAGGACCTTCCTCTGGGCCAGCACGACTACCAGCGCATTCATCCCTCGTTTCAGGGGCTGGTCGAAGCGGTTTTCCCTTTTGCCCAGCATGATGAGGCGAAAGACACGCTTGTAGACCACGTATCCCGCAACGCCAAACCCGAACGCCGCGAACGCGAACACGCCGATCCAGACTGGAATAAAGCCGAAGATTTCGCCGGGTGGGACCATATTCTCTATGTCTCCTGGGGGGTGAAGCTATCGGATAAACGGGCGCGAGTGTAGCACGGGCCAAACTGA
>JAAXHX010000643.1:420-1058 GCA_012270635.1 Dehalococcoidia bacterium
CCCAGGGCCAGGCCCACGAGCTGCGGCAGATGCAGCACCGGCAGATTTATCTTCCTGCCCTTGTGTGCCCCCGCCCGACTCTGGACTCCGTCCAATTCCAAATGGCAGAGGGGACAGGGAGTAACCATTGCATCCGCGCCCTTGTCCTTTGCTTCCAGGGTGTGGGTCCCGCACATCTCCAGACTGTTACGCTCGTTGGGGTAGAGGATGGGGAAACCGCAGCATTTGCCCTTCCCCTTCGTCGCCACAACCTCCCCACCCAGCGCCGAGATCGCGCCCTCTAGCGCCTTTTTCCTGCTCTCTTTCCCCTTGGGCACCACGACCTCGGGGGGGCGGCGGAGGTAGCAGCCGTAGAAAGGCGCCACTTTAAGCTCTTCCAGCGGGTTGACGACCATCTCCTTCAGCTTGTCCAGCCCGAAGTCCTCGTCCAGCACC
The DNA here is from genome assembly GCA_012270635.1 of Dehalococcoidia bacterium. The sequence continues at coordinate 856 of JAAXHX010000643.1, forward strand.
CACAAGAAGTGCTTCACGTCCGTGGTCCCCTTGTATTCCAGCCCCTCCTCCTCCAGGTACTCCCGATTGATCCTGGCGCGGTAGTCTGGGTCGGTGGTGAGGCGGTGGTTTGCCTGCATCAGGCACCCCTGGCAGGTGCTGCAAATGGTCATGATGGGAAGGCCCATGACCTCGGCCTTGGCCAGGGTCCGGGCATTGATGGG
>JAAXHX010000644.1 GCA_012270635.1 Dehalococcoidia bacterium
CTCTCCCAGCTGAGCTACAGCCCCACTTCGGGAAGCAAAGGACTAAAAAAAGATAGCAGATTGGTTGTTCGGTATCAACAGGACGGCTGGCCGTTTGCTTCCGAATGGCTAGCTAATAAACCGCCCTAGCGGGAATCGAGCACCCTTCGCATCGTAACGCCGATTTCCGCAGGGCTATAGGCGATAGCGGCTCCCGCATTGCTCAACGCTTCCGTCTTCGCCTTCGCAGTGCCGCCCTCGCCGGTGATTATCGCCCCGGCGTGCCCCATCCGACGCCCGGGAGGCGCAGTAGCCCCCCCGATGAACGAGACCACCGGCTTGGTAACGTTGTCCTTTATGAATTCCGCTGCCTCCTGCTCCCGAGACCCGCCTATCTCGCCGATCATCACTATCGCGTCGGTTTCGTCGTCCTCCTGGAAGAGGCCCAGGATCTGCACGAAGTCAGTCCCGATTATCGGGTCTCCCCCGATGCCAACGCACGTGGACTGCCCTATACCGAGCTCGGTCAGCTGGGCCACTGCCTCGTAGGTGAGGGTGCCGCTCCGGGACACGATACCCACCCGACCGGCCATGTGGATGTTGCCGGGCATGATGCCTACCTTGGCCTTGGAACCGGGTGAAATCGCACCTGGGCAGTTGGGGCCGATGAGGCGTACGGGCTTGTCCTTCAGGTACTTGCCTACGTTCACCATGTCTAGGACCGGGATGCCCTCGGTGATTGCGATGATGAGGGGCACGCCTGCGTCGGCGGACTCCAGTATTGCATCCGCGGCGAAAGGCGCGGGAACGAATATGAGGGCCACGTTCGCCCCCGACTCGGCAACGGCCCGCTCCACCGAGTTGTACACCGGTACACCCTCCACGTCCGTGCCTCCCTTGCCCGGCGTCACACCCGCGACCAGGTTCGTCCCGTAGTCCCGGCAGCGCATGGCGTGAAAGCTGCCGTCCCTGCCGGTGATGCCCTGGACCAGCAGTCGTGTTTCGTCGTTTACCAAAATGCTCATTTATATATGTCCTTAGCCGGAACCCTTGGCGTCTACAACCTTCTGGGCGGCGCCCTGGAGGTCGGGGACGAAGGAGATGTTCAGCCCCGACTCTTCGAGGATTTTCTGGCCTTCGTCGACGTTGGTGCCCCTCATCCTCACCACCACCGGCATGTCCACGTCTATCTC
>JAAXHX010000645.1 GCA_012270635.1 Dehalococcoidia bacterium
ATGTCCATTCATCCCCTGGTCACGAGCGACGACCTGGGCAAGCTGGGCAATGCCACCCCTCTCCCGGAGATCGAGAAGGCCATATCGGAAGAGGAGGCGCTGCCCCTCTACATGGACAAGACGCGGCTGGTCGGGTGCCTGCGCCGGGGCCACGAGGAGGACAAGTCCCTGGTCCCCGACTTCCTTATCGAAAACCTCGCGGCAAAGGCCTCCGCCGTCCTGGCCCTCCGGCGCCTCTTGAACCGCATCCCCGACACACCCCCCGAGAACATTGACTATCTCCTCGGATGCGGCGAAGAGGCCATCGGCGATAGATACAACCGGGGCGGCGGTAACTTGGCCAAGGCCGTCGGCGAGATGTGCGGGTGCCTGAACGCCACGGGCTCGGACGTCAAGGCCTTCTGCTGCGCCCCGAACCATGCCATCATCGTCGGGGGCGCTCTCATCAAGTCGGGCGTGTTCGAAAACGTGGCGGTGGTGGGGGGTGGGTCCTTCGCCAAGCTGGGAATGAAGTACAGGGGGCACGTCACCCACGAAATGCCGGTGCTGGAGGACGTGCTGGCATCCATAGCCCTGCTCATGGGCCCCGACGACGGAGAGAACCCCCAGGTCCGTCTCGATATGATAGGCAAGCACGACATATCCTCCGGCGCTTCCAACCAGGCCATAACCCAAGCCGTGGTGGTGGACCCCCTGGCGGAGCACGGCCTCAAGATCACCGACGTGGACCGCTTCGCCACCGAACTCCACAACCCGGAGATCACTGAGCCCCAGGGCAGCGGCAACACGCCGCGGACCAACTACCGGATGCTGGGCGGCATGGCCGTCATGGCCAAGGAGATAGATGCCTCGGAGCTGGAGCAGTTTGTCGAAGACCACGGAATGCTCGGCTACTCGCCCACCCAGGGGCACATAGCCTCGGCGGTCCCGTTCCTGGGTCACGCCCGGGACATGATCCTGTCGGGGGAGATCAACCGGGCCATGTTCTACGCCAAGGGGAGCCTGTTCCTGGGCCGTATGACCCAGCTATCGGACGGAATATCCTTCATGTTGGAGCGTAACCCGGGCAGCTGACCCCGGTTTGGGTGTAGACTTAAGCCCTGCCGCAACTACCGCAGACACAATCGAAACTCCACTGGAACTCAGGAGGTGCGCCTTGGATCTAAAAGGTAAGAAGGTGATCGCAATTGGAGAGCGGGACGGCGTCCAGGGCCCGGCCATCGCCGAGGTTGTCCGAAGCGCTGGCGCCGAGGTGCTCCTGGAGCAGACCCAGTGCTTCGTCTGAACTGCTGCCGGCGCCATGGACCTGGATGGTCAGGCAGAGATCAAGAAGGCAATTGAAGCCAACGGCAAAGACGACGTCATCGTGGTGCTGGGCTCCCCCGACGCCAACAGCGCCGAACTCTACGCCGAGACCGTTACCCACGGCGACCCCAGCTGGGCCGGGCCCCTGGCCGGAGTGCCCCTGGGGCTGCCCGTCTACCATGTCGTGGAACCCGTGGTCAAGGAAGCGGTAGACGCCGGGACCTATGCGGAGCAGGTCGGCGTGATGGACATGGCCCTAGAGAAAGACCAGATCGCTGAAGCCCTGGACAAGGTGCGCAGCAAGGTGTAACGCGTCCTGTAGCGGGAAGGAGGGGAGACCATGGAGAGCAGAAAGAGGGTAGGTATGATGATGCCCTCGGCGGACGGCACCGCCGAGCCGGACTTTCAGATGGTACTGGCCTCCAAGGGCGTGGCCGTCCACGGGCACCGGCTGTGGCAGAGCGATAACCGCCAAGATCCCGAGGAGCGTTTCCAACAGATGAATTCGGAGATCGAGTCCGCGGCCCGCTACCTGGCCTCCGTGCGCCTCGACGCAATAGCCTACTGCTGCACCACCGGCAGCTTCTTTAAGGGGCCCGGCTGGGACACGGAGATGCTGGAGATGATCACCGGTGCCTCGGGGGTCCAGGCCTTCGCGACCACGCCCTCGGTGGTGAAAGCCCTGAGGCATCTCGGGGCCCGAAAGCTGTCGGTCATCACCCCGTATCCCGAGTGGAACAACGTCAAGCTCCGGGCGTACATGGAGGCCACGGGCTTCGAGGCGCTCAACGTCGACGCCCACCCCAGGCCGTC
>JAAXHX010000646.1 GCA_012270635.1 Dehalococcoidia bacterium
CAGGTCACCGAGGCCGCCGTATCTAGGAAGGGGCAAGTGGTGACCATGGACATGGAGGGCAACGCCTTCCTGACCCACCAGGTGCGACGCACCGCCGGCGCCCTGGTGGAGGTGGGATTGGGCCGGATGAGCCTAGAGGAGTTCGAGTCCCTGGTCGACCACCCCACGCCCGGGGCCGCGGGCCCAACCCTGTCTCCCTCGGGGCTGTGCCTGGAATCCGTCCGGTACTCGGTCTCGGACCCTTTCTATCGTGAGCCCGGGGTGGAGGCGGGGGCTTCCTCAGCATTGGCAAGCTAACACCAGAGTGACTATAAGAAAATGGCAACGCTAACAAAGAACATAACGGCAACGGCCAGGGCGTCCGACCTCAGGCCCCGGTGGCACGTTCTGGACGCCGAGGGCCAGGTGCTGGGCCGGCTTTCCGTGCAGATAGCCCACCTGCTGAAGGGCAAACACAAGCCCAACTACTCGCCGCACATGCTCACCGGCGATTTCGTGATAGTGGTAAACGCCGGCAAGGTGCGGGTCACGGGGCGCAAGGCCGAGCAGAAGATTTACTACAGCCACTCCCAGTACCCCGGTGGGCTCAAGGAAGTGCCATACCGCAGGATGATGGCCCGGCACCCGACCCGAATCATCGAGCACGCGGTAAAGGGGATGCTGCCCCACAACAGGCTGGGTCGGCAGATGCTGCGCCGTCTGAAGGTGTACGCCGACGCCGAGCACCCCCACGAGTCCCAGGTGGCGGCCAGCCTCAAGGCCTTGGAGAAGGACAGGGAGGAGGGCGCGATCTGGGTCGGGCTGCCCAAGCCGCAGCACAAGAAGCGGCCCCGCAAGGTGAAGGAGGCCCTCGAGGCCCCGGCGCCGGCCACCGAAGAAGCGCCCGCGGACGCCGATGCGCCGGAAGAGCCGGTCGCAGAGGCGGAACCCGTACTGAGCGATGCCGCGCCCGTCGCCCAAGTGGAAGACTCAACGGCAGAGGCGGAACCCGTGACGATTGACACTGAGTCCATCGCCCAAGCGGAAGACTCAACGGCAGAGGCGGAACCCGTAACAATCGATGCTGAGCCCGTTGCCCAATCAGAGGACGCAGCGCCGGAAGCAGAAGTGGCTGAAGAGACCGCGACGGAGGCCGGTGACGCCGAGCCGGTAGCGCAGGCGGGGGAGGCGGAAGCCTCGGGGGCGGAGGCCGACGAAGAAGA
>JAAXHX010000647.1 GCA_012270635.1 Dehalococcoidia bacterium
GAGGTGTTCTGGAAGCCGAAGAGGATGCCCGTTTTCTTCGCCTCGAAGGCGGCCCGGATGTCTTCCGAGGTGTAGACGGGCATGATGAGGTCCGAGAACTGGTCGAACCTCCGGTACCACATGCCGATCTCCGCAAGGGTCTCGCGGGCGTTCTCCCAGATGGCCAGGGTCACGTTGATCGCGCTGATGTCTCCCTCGCGGATATCCTCGAAGGTCTCGCGGTTCCACTTGTGGTGCTGGGCGCCGTCTACTATCAGGACTCGATGGTCAGCCATGGACTTTCCTTTCCCTTTTTCCAGATTGTCTAGGTCGCTTTCGATAATGTCTCGGTGATAATGAGGCGCGCGTCTATCCCACGGGCGCCGGGGCCCGCTTCCTCTCGAAGTGGGGGATGACCCGCTCGGCGAACAGCTCCAGGCTGCGATACACCTTATGGAAGGGGAGGAAGGAAGGGTTGGGCCACAGGGTGACGTGCCGGCAGTTGAGCTCCGTCTGAAGCCGCTCTATCTTCTCGGCGACGGTCTCGGGGGTCCCGACCAGGATGACGTCCTTGGACATGGCGAAGTCGAACCAGTCCATGTTCATCTGCTCGTCGCTGATGCTCTCGCCCTTGGCGATAGCCCCACTGCGGCCCCAGTTTCGGCTCAGGCCGAAGGTGATCTCGTAGTGAGCGTTGATGCCTTCCCGGGCCTCCCTTTCGGCCTGCTCCTGGCTCTCGGCCATGTAGAACATGCGCATGATGTTCAGCGTGTGACCGTTGGCCGTCTCGCCCATGGGCAGCTCGCGCCCCGACACCCGGGATGCCGTGTCCCGGTACGCCGTCCACGCCTCCCTCAACCCTTCGAACGTGCGCCCGAACCCCGTGACCGATATCCCCTTTTCCGCAGCGAATACGTAGGACTCAGTGGAGTCCGCCGCCTGGTAGATGGGCGGGTGGGGCTTCTGGTAGGGCTTGGGCACGACCCCCAGGCCGATGAGTTCCCCGTTGGGGCCGTAGTGGGACGTGTCGCCGGTGTAGATGCGCGGGTCCTTCTCAGTCCAGCCGGGGACGGGGAAGGTGTAGAACTCGCCCTCGTGGACCAGGGCGTCCTGGGTCCACGCCTTGATCATGATGTCCAGGGTCTCCTTGAAGAGGGCGTAGTTCCGCTCCTTGTTCCGGCGATCGGCGTCGACGTTGAACTGGATGCAGGCGGGGCTGTTGGTGCCCCGGGCCACGCCCACGTCCAGCCGCCCCCGGGTCATCTGGTCCAGCATGGCCAGCTCTTCGGCCAGCCGGATGGGGTGGTAGTCGGGGAGGATGCAGGCGCTCTGCGCGACCCTCAGCCGCTCCGTGACCGACGCGAGATGGGTGCAGACCTGGACGGGGCTGGGGGCGGCCACGTGGAACCCCGAGTGCCAGAAGTGGTGTTCCCCTATCCAGACTCCCGTGAAACCCGTCTGATCGTATAGCTTTACGGTCTGCCGCCACTCGTCCAGCATCCGGTCCACGGGGTAGACCTGCAAGGGGTGGTAGAAGACGTTGCTGTCGAATCTCATGGC
>JAAXHX010000648.1 GCA_012270635.1 Dehalococcoidia bacterium
TCGTCCATACGCCAAAGCCAGAAGGGTATCCAGCTGGCGTTTCCCTCCAGGAACCCGACCCTGAGCCTGGGAAAACGTTCGAAAACGCCCCCAACGCACAGGCACAGGCAGGCATACATCTGCTCGATGGGGTGGCAGGCTACGTGAGCCATAGTCCAGACCTTGTCCTGCTCCCGGAGGAACCTTTCGGCCATGGCCTGGGGCAGGTTGCTGCGGAACCCTTCGTGGAAGATCATGGGCACGTCCAAGTCCTGGCAAACGGCCCAGAGGGGGTCGTATACGGAGTCGTGCCAGTTGCGGTCTCGGATGGGGTTGGGTCGGGCGAAAACGCCCTTGAAGGAGAGCCCGTTGCGGGTGCGCTTTATCTCGGCTATGGCGTCGTCCACGTCTTCCAGGACGATCATGGCCGCCCCGTAGAGCCTGCCAGGGCCCTGGGCGCAGAAGTCGTACAGCCAGTCGTTGTAGCCCCGAGAGACGGCAGAGGCAAAGGCCTTGTCATTGAAATCAACGGCAGCGACGGCGAGACCGCGGGTCGGGAGGAGGACGGCCGCAGTCAGGCCCTCAACGTCCATAGCATGGACCTGGGAAAGAGCATCGAAGCCCCGGGCGATGCCCTCGGGGAGCCTCTCGGCCTGGAGCTTCTCAACCTCCCTGTGAATCTGCTCCTCCCGGTTGTCGCGCACTCCCGTGTCCCGGGCGAAGCCGATGGGCTTGCCATCGACCAGGGTGTTCATATCCATGGGGTCCTTGGTGGCGCCCACAGGGGCCCGGTCCCTGAACTCGGGAGAGATGTAGTTTAGCCAGATGTCCCAAGGCTCGTGGACGTGCATGTCGCTGTCGAGGACTTTCATAGCTTTCACCACCCAATCGCTGCTAGGGGGCCTATTGTCGGACCCGAGGGCCTATGTAATATAGCAGGCAGCGTAAAGACCCGGAGAATTCGCCAGCGTTGGCCCTATGACCTACCAGTATCACGAAGAGCTCCTGCTGCCTCACGCTCGGGAGCCGGTGTTCCGCTTCTTCTCCACCCCCGAGAACCTGGACCTATTGACGCCGCCATGGGTCAAATTCTCGATATTGACGCCGACTCCGATAGAGATGGGACTCGGCGCCATTATAGATTACCGGATCAGCCTGCACCGCGTTCCCTTCAAATGGAAGAGTGAGATATCGGTGTGGAAGCCTCCCTTCGAGTTCTGCGACATCCAGGTCAAGGGTCCCTACCGCTACTGGCTCCACCGACACACCTTCGAGGATACGCCGAATGGGACCCTGGTAACCGATCACGTTGATTACTGGGTGCCCTTCGGCTGGCCGGTAGAGCGCCTGTTTGTGGCGAGAGAACTGAGGCAGATCTTCAGGCACCGACG
>JAAXHX010000649.1 GCA_012270635.1 Dehalococcoidia bacterium
ACTATCTTCACCGGATGCCCCGACTTCTTCGAAAGGAGGGCGGCCACGGGGTCCCCGTAGGGCTCGAACTTGCCCCCGAATCCCCCGCCGATCTCCATGGGAACGAGGTTCACCTGGGATACGTCCAGCCCAAGGATGCTGGCGGTGGCGTCCCTCACCTCGAAGGGGCCCTGGGTGCTGCACCAGATGGTGACCCTACCGTCCCGGTTCCAGAAGGCTGTTGCGTTGTGCAGCTCGATGTAGCCCTGGTGAACGGTCTTGGTGTCAAACTCCCGCTCGATGACGTGGTCCGCTTCGGCAAAGGCCTTGTCCACGTCGCCCAACCGGAACTGGAAATGGTTGGCGATGTTGCTGACCTTGTCCGTCTGCTGACCGAACTCCTCGGTCTTAAGGTCTTCGTGCAGCAGGGGGGCCTCTTCCTCGATGGCGTCCAGCACCGTGGGCACGGGTTCGAGGACTTCGTATTCCACGTCTATGAGGTTGACCGCTTCTTCGGCCACGTGGGCGTTGACCGCGGCAACCCCGGCCACCGGGTGCCCGAAGTACAACACCTTCTTGCTGGCCAGGACGTTGTCCCGCATGAACCGCAGGCTCATGCTGATCTCGCCCATCTGCATCTGCCCGTCCCGGTCACCGGGGGGGAAGTCGGCGGCGGTGACCACGGCCTTGACCCCCGGGTACGCCTCGGCGCTGGACGTGTCTATGGAAAGGATGCGGGCATGGGCGTGGGGGCTGCGGAGAATCTTGCCGTGAAGAAGGTCGCCGGCCTGGAAGTCGGCGCCGTACCGAGCCCGACCCGTGACCTTGTCGACACCGTCGTGCCGGATGGGCCGGGTCCCGATGGTGTCGTAGACTCCCGTGGCAAGGACGACGTTGGGCTCGTAGTCGGTGGTGGTCATGTTCTCCCCCCTGAAATGCTGCTCGGGTCCCGGCAGGCGGCTTACGGATTGGCGCGCTCTATTCTACCCGATTCCCGTGTCGATACTACCCCATGCCCGGCGGCTCCAAACCAGTCGCAGTTCGACCGCGCCGTTCT
>JAAXHX010000650.1 GCA_012270635.1 Dehalococcoidia bacterium
ACCACTTCTTCCACGGCCTGCTAGGCCAGGTCATACACATCGCGATCGGTAACGCCGGAAAGAGGCTGGCGGGCGTAGAGCGGCCAACCACACAGGCAAGGCCCCCTTCCATCCTGCCATTCGAGCTCCCCGATGTCGGCGCGGCTCCCGAAGGCCGTCGCGAGGTCCGCGATCTCAGCCCGCGCTCTCTCGTAGTCGGCAAAGCCGATAAAGAAGTCGAGGTCCGTGCTGACACGGTGGCGCCACCGAAGGGAGAGGGCTGTGCCGCCGCCGAGACGGAGATGGGACTCGCCCCCGACCGCCGCGGCAAACGGGGCTCGGACAGCCTCGAAGGCCTCCGGGAGGCCATCACCCGGCGGGTGGCTTAGCCCGAAGGAGGCTGGTCGGCTGGCGGGTCGCACCGACCGTGGAGCGATGCAGGCATCTGCCGCGTCAGGCTGGAGGGCTGGGTCTGCGGGCGATGGCGGGGAGATGGCGGCTCTCGAAGAGCATGTCCAAGGCCTCGGCCATGAGTGCCTGGATGGATTGTTCCTCGTCCAATGCGAGCTGGCGGAGTTGCCGGGAGACCTCGGGGGGGAAGTAGCCACCGATATGTTTTCCCCTCTTGGCGGTTGTGCTGGCCGTAGTGCTCGTCCCGGACTTCCGGGGCTTGCGGGAGGACTTCGACAGGGCATCCGAGAACGGGTTAGGCATCCTGTAGTCTCCTGAAAACGAACGCCGCGAAGGCGGTGGCCTCGAGGGCGGCTTTCCCCTTAGGTCCCTCCAGGGCCGAGTGCCCGGTGGTAAGTGGGCGGTGGAACATGACGCGCTGGCCGAGGAAGGCTGGAGCGACTTCGATGCCCAAGGCCTTGACGGCTTCAGCGGCGTGGAGGGTTTCGCGGCCGCGAGGAGCCACGCCGTTGAGGACCACGACCATGGGGGTCCGCGTGGTCCGGACGAGGGCGAGGGTGTTGGAGACTGCCTCGATATCCAGGATCGCGGGCCGACAGGGAACGAGGACCAAGTCCGATGCCCTGGCGGCCGCGAGAGCGGTACTATCCGAGTGAGGGGCCGTATCCAGGACTACGAGCTCCGATCCGGCCTCTCGGAGTCGTTCCAGCTCCTGCGGGAGGCGGCTTACATGGGTGGAGGTCACGGACGGCTCGCCTGCTTCGCGCCGGTCATGCCACCGTGCGGCCGAGGCTTGGGGGTCCAAGTCGATCACCGCCGTTTTCTGTTTCAGGCTCGAAGCTACGGCTAAGTGGAGCGCTAGGGTTGTTTTTCCACTCCCGCCCTTCTGGGCGATTAGCGCGACGGTCTTCATCGGGGCAATCCCTCGTCGGAGTGTGCACACGTTCAAATGTGCACATATGCACGCGTGCACACAATCATGCGACACGAAGAGTGAACACCACCACATGAGATGGGTGCCTAAGGGCGGCGAAAGTCTGACGCGGTGTGAGAGAATCTCCCTAGGACGGAGTTCAGACTTTCGTGCAAGCCCACTACCGCCGACTCTTCTTCTCGCTGGTGGCCTTCCGCCGGGCAGGTTGCCCCTGACCTCAACACCCCTCTGACGGAAGCATACCGATGACCGAGAGACTGTCCGTTGCCGTGCGGATAGCCGTCTTCTTGCTTGCCCCCGCTTTCCCGGTGGAGGGACAGAATTTGGGCGGACTTTTCGAGGGCGTCGGGCGGTCCGAGTTCTTTGCCGAATGCGCTCCGGTAGGCTTGTGGGTGCTCGTGAACAAAGACAACGATCCGGTCGGCCTCACCGAGGATCGCATTCGCACGATGGCCGAGAGCCGCCTTCGGGCGGCGCGGCTGTACAATTCCGATTCCGGGTTATTTGGCTTACGTAGCACCGTGCGGCTTACTTTGGCAGTCAACGTGTTCCTGAATGCTTTTAGGTATAACGCTACGATTGAGAAAACGCGATTTGATCCCTTAGCGGACGAAATGTCGTTGGCCCCATCGTCGATTGGCCTACCTAGACTAGCTTCCACGGCGGCGATGCGGGCTTCATCATGCAGACCCTGACCGAGGCCGTGGACGAGATCATCGGCGACTATCTGCGGGTGAACGAGAGGTACTGCTAGCCGTGTCGGCGGGCACCCCCAAGGCTCTGCCCGAGACCTTCGGGGAGGCTGGAATCAGCCTCCGGGAGGGTTGCCGTCCGCAGGGCAGCGCTCGCACTTGGTCGGAGCTGCGCCATCAGGAACCCCCGCTTATCGCCAGCACCCGCCCCCAGACGCTCAGCCGCGTTCTCCGGGTTGCCCGTTCCGCAGGTTCTACGCTTGCTCTCGTGTACACCGGAACCCGTGAAGCCGCCCGGCAGTCTGATTTCGTACTGACCCCCTCCCGCCGCCTACGACCTCGCCACCGTGCCCGACACGCTGGCCGCGATCACACCGGAAGATACACCCACCGCCATCGTGTTGACGTGCTGTCCGCCGGGTGGACCGCTTCCCATGCAGGCCGCCGAGTACATCCGGGGAATCGGTGCCGCCCTCGTGCCCGTCACCGCCTGGCACCTACTCCTCGAACGCTACAGCACGAGGAGAACTGGACGCTCGACGACATCCGAACCTTGAACCTCCCCTCTTCTGCGGTCATGACCAGACACCGGCGGATTGAATGCCGAAGAAGCTGACGGAGTTGGTGCGAGAGGCCATCGCCAAGAGCCAGACCGAGGAAGGACGGAGGGAACTAGCGGAGGAGCAAAAGCGGAGGGACGCAGAGGTCCGCCAAGCCGCCCGGGAGGCCGCTCAGGCGACCCCAGAGGCCTCGACGGTCTCCTCCGAGGACGAGGAAGTCCAGACGGTTCTTAGAGGACCTGACGCGGCCCAAGAGCCGCCCGAGGTGCGGCCGGAGCGCCGAATCGATCCAATCCTTCCGGTGGTGGTCGAAACTGTCCAAGAAGCCCCCGAGCGGGAGGCGGGTCGCCTGGCATTCGGCGGGATCGTCGAGGACCGGAAGTCCCTCCCCGCCCAACTCCCGCTACTTCCCCGACCGGAGGGGCCGAGAGTCCCGATCCTTGAACTCTCGGACTGGCGGGGCGTGCCAACCATGGCACGTGGCCGCGGCGCTCCCCTCGATCTGAGGCTGGCTATCGGCGCCTGCGTGCTTACACCGCACGCCACACGGGTCACAGGTGGGCGGCTCGCGGTGACCGTTCGGGAGCTGCGCGATTTCCTATTCCCGAATGGCTGGAAGCGCTGGCGGGACTGGCCCCGGATTCAGACCGCGCTGTGGAAGGCACACAACTACATGATTCCGGGGCGCTTCCAATGGAGAGGCCGGATCGTGGACGGGTGGGTCCCTTTCCGCCTAGAGGGGGGAGCTGGGGACAGCGCAGGGCTGGACGATCTAGTGTTGATCGAGGTGAAGCTTCCTCCCGGCTCGGGCCATGGCCCCGTGATCGACCGCTTGGAGCTTGCGCGGCTGGGGGTTGACTCTGCGCCTCGCTTCCGTGCCTACATCGCGGCGCACTCGGTCGCCTGGCGACCGGGTGTCACCCGACGACCACACCCCCGTAACAGGCGCTTCCACATTTGGAGCTCCGATCCGGCGAACTACCCCGTACTGACGGCCGAGGCCCGGGATCGACTGGCGTTCGGACCCAACGTGAAGGCGCAGAGGCGGACCCGAACGGCGAAGGATGCCGCATGGACGAATCTTCCGGGTGTCGAGATCCTGACCCGGAAGGCATCCACTCCGGACGGCAGTCGAGGATGGCTGGTCGTCCCCGAGGAAGCGGCGGCCGCGATCCGCGCCCACGCCATCAACCCAGCCGACGAGGGATAGATCCTGTCCGGACCGGCATCCGCCGGCTCTTTGGACGTCTCTGGAGGTCTGGAGACGTCTACCAAGTGAGCAATCTCTCGTCCTCGGAGCGGCTCTTTCAGGCCGACTTGGAGGCTTATCGTCCGGAAGAGGGGGCTAACCGTCGAACCAGAGGGGGCTAACCGTCGAACCAGAGGGGGCTAACCGTCGAACCAAAATCTCGTAAGTCATTGCGGCACAACATCCGGATTCCGTCTCCACCCCGACCCCGACTCCGACAGGGGGAGGGAGGGGAGGAGAGGGATCGCGGTCGCGCGCCCTAGGGGTCGCGCTGACGACCGCTCCCCTCCCCCTATCGCAAGCGGGTTCCGCCGCTCACCCCCCCCTCTCAGCAATGATGGTTGCGGCTACGATCGGATCCGGGGATCGGACCACAGAGGAGGAAGGGTCTCGTGCCCCTCCCTGAGAGCACCATGGGGGCCACCATCGATATTCACCGAGCCGAAAATCAGGCCCTATATGCGACGTTGGCCGGCGCTTGGGTGGCTCCATGGCCTCCCTCGCGGTCTCCATGGGGCCCGAAATCACCCGACTGGGGCCTCCGGGCGCCGAAAAAGCTGTCAGGAGAGGCCGAAAAAGCCATGTTGTGAACCTCCGATAGGGTTTAGCCCATCCGGATCTGGCCTTCTGGCAGCTGAAGGGCTACCGCCTTGAGGCGGGCCGTTGTCCGTGGCTTGCGGTCTCGCGCAGATGTTGCCATCATGGGGCGGTCCTACAACGATTATATGAAAGGAGCGAGATGTGTTTTCGTTTTACGAAAACCATTCTCGTCGGGGGAGTTCCCCCCGCCCCCCTCTCACGCGCTCACCGGGAGTTGATCGCATGGCCCGACCTCGACTGGA
>JAAXHX010000651.1 GCA_012270635.1 Dehalococcoidia bacterium
AACGTCGGCGGCGACAGCGTCATAGAGCTCAACGCCCCCGAGGACTATTACAAGATCGCCATCCTCCTCCGCGACAACGAGCGCTTCGCCATCGAGTCCATATCTTCCAGGACCTTCGACGAACCGGCCGTCGCAATCTCGGCCCAGAGGCTCCACAACATCGCCGGCACCTACACCGGCAAGGACGACCCCGTGGCCGTCGTTCGCAACCAGGGTGTCTTCCCCGCCCCCGAGGAGATCCTCTCCCCCTTCGGCAAAGCCCATTTCGTCGGCGGCGATGCCCGGGGTTCCCACGTCATGCCCCTCATGCCCGTCGCGCTGAACACCGCCGTCACCGGGATCTACTGCCTGCCCCTCGTCTCCTGCGTCGGCTTCTCCATAGACGCCGACGGCCGCTTCTCTGAATCGTCAATCGACATGTTCGATAACGTTGCCTGGGACTCGGTCAGGTTCAGGGCCCAGGAGAAGGCGGCGGAGATGCGCTCCCAAGGCTGGTCCGGCGCCGCGATGCTCCCTTACACCGAGCTTGAGTACAGCGGGTTCCGCACCGTGGTGGAAGACCTGGTGGGCAGGTTTGCGATACAGAACGGCCAGAAGTCCGTTGAAGAGACCGCGGCCACCATGGGGCCCGTGGGCTAGCTCCTCACCCGAGACCCGGCCATCGACCCGTCGCACGGGGCCCGTAACCTCCTTCTCGCCACCTCGAACCGAGGCAAGGTGCGAGAGATGCGGGAGTTGCTGTCCGGGTCGGGGTTCAATCTCCTGACTCCTTCCGACCTGGGCGTTTCCCTAGACGTGGAGGAGACGGGGCACACCTACGAGGAGAATGCCGCCCTCAAAGCTAGGGCCTTCGCCTCAGCGTCGGGCCTCCTGACCCTGGCCGACGACTCTGGGCTGGAGGTCGACGCCCTTGATGGAGCGCCCGGCGTTCGGTCGGCCCGTTACTCGGACAGCGGCTCCGATAGAGACAACGTGGACCTGCTCTTGCATAACCTGCAGGATGTCCCCGAAGATGCCCGCACCGCCCGATTCGTCTGCGTCATCGCCATTGCTGATTCATCGGGAAAGGTGGACTATTGCCGGGCAGAGTGTGAAGGCACAATCTTGACGGAACGACGCGGGACCCTCGGCTTCGGATACGATCCCGTGTTCCTGCCTGAAGGTCGGGACGTGACCATGGCCCAGCTTCCATTGGACGAAAAGAACCTCATCAGCCATCGCGGGCGGGCGGTCAAGAAAGCCATTCCCGTACTCACACTGCGCTTTGAAAGAACGGGACTTTGAGGGAGGCCAGGAT
>JAAXHX010000652.1 GCA_012270635.1 Dehalococcoidia bacterium
GCCCTCCGGAGAGCGGATGGCACCTTTCGGACAAAAGCAAACTGCCGTGCGGTTCTCTCAGGATAGGTATCCAGAGCGGGGGGGAAGGGGCTTTTCCGCGCGATCCCCCCACCGCATCAGCCCTCGCCTGCCCTTCGACAAGCTCAGGGGACTGTCGAGTCCCCCCGGCATCAAGCGATTTTCGAGGGGCAAGGTGCCCATGCTCCCGGGAGCATGACAGCCTTGTCCGACCATACCCTACCCCAACACGCGGGCGAAACGCCCGTGCTCCCGGGTTTTTGACCCGGTTACCATGGAGCCATTGTGAACCTCTTCACACCCGAACAGGTCCGCCTCGCCCGACAACACGTGGCAGACGACCCCGTTGCACGCCAGACCGCAGACGCCATCTTCAAATCCGCTGCTCCCTGGCTCGAACGGGAGAATGACGCCATCCGGCATTTGATGCCCGACGCTTTCATCCCCCGCACCCGGCACATCACGCCCGGCACCTTCACCCTCAACTATGCCACCGGCTGTCCGGTCCACGACAGGCCGCCGGCAGACTTTGAGGACTACCCGCAGTGGAAATGGATCTACGACCCCTTCAAAGACCCCTGGCGCATCACCTGTCCGGTCGGAGGCGAGACCTACCCCAGCAACGACTTCGAAGCCTTCTATCAGACCCGGGACCGCAGCCTGCTCACCGGCCCCTATCCCGACGATGGGTACGGCTGGCGCCCGGACGGGTCTCCCTACCGTTTCTGGTTCATCGGTTACTGCGGAGACCTGATGTGGCGCACGGTGATGGGCGGCCTCACCGCCCTCTCCCGGGCTTACCTGCTGGACGGCGACGCCCGGTACGCGCACAAGGCCCTCGTCATCCTGGACCGGCTCTCCGAAGTCTATCCCGACATGGACCATTCCAAACAGTCCATGTACGCAGCTGACCTCTCTCCCGGCTACGACGGAAAGATGTTCAACCTTATTGCCGAGACCGGCACCGTTCGCCAGCTCTGCGAAGCCCTGGACGCGGTCCGGGACGCCATCCCGTCAGACCCGGTATACGGAGCCACCGCAGGCGCCACCCTCTCCAGGCTCGAACGGGGCATCATCGGCGCTGGCATCGAAGGCGTGTACACGGGCCAGGTGCGGGGCAACTATGGCATGCACCAGGAGGCCCTGCTCTTCGCCGCCATCGCCTCGGGGGACCAGGTGGAAATCGACAAAGCGGTTGAGTGGGTGCTCAACAACACCGGCGAAGCCACAAAGCACAAAGAGATGCTCACCAGCTTCGACGACTACATCTTCCGCGACAGGGCCGCCCACGCCGAGGGACTCAACTTCGCCCTGGACAACCTCCACTTTCGAGAAGGCATCGGCTGGGAGTCCTCGCCTTCCTACAATGGCTCCTGGATCGGCCACCTCACCGTCGTCGCCGCCCTGCTGGACCGCCTGGGCGTGCGGGTCTGGGACCGTCCCAAGTTCCGCCGCATGTACCGCTGGCCGGTCGAAATGACCTGTCTGGACCGCTTCACCCCCGCCATCGGCGACGCCGGAAGCGCCCTCGGCGGCCTGGTGCAGTGCTCCGCCGACACCCTCCGCACCGCGTACGCCGCCACGGGCGACCCCTTCATCGGGGAACTCCTGCGAAAGCACACCTTCACCTTCAACAGCTTCGATTCGCTCTTTGAAGATCCCCTCACGCCTTCTCCCGACAAAAGTAGCGCCGCCGAGATCAAACGCCTCACCGCCTCCAGCCACCTCCTGGGAGGCTACGGCCTGGCCCTGCTGAGATCCGGACGCGGGAAGGAACGCACCGCCGTCTCCCTCTACTACGGCCGGGCCGCCACCGAACACGCCCACTTCGACAGACT
>JAAXHX010000653.1 GCA_012270635.1 Dehalococcoidia bacterium
AGAGGGGATTTATTCTCACTCCTCACTCCTCTTCCCTCTTTTCTAAAGATGCGCCAGGTACTGCTCCTCGAAGTCCATCCCTGCCAGATCGCTGAAGGCCCGCATCAGCCGCCGGGTCATCGGGCCGGGGGGGTTCCCGTCGCCGATGGCCGCGCCGTTGACGGAGGAAACCGGGCAGATGCAAAGGCTGGTGGAGGTCAGGAAGGCTTCATCGGCGGTGTAGGCGTCGAAGAGGTCCAGGTCGCATTCCGCCGTTTCCAGCCCCAGCCCGCCGGCCAGGTCCAGCACGGTGCGGCGGGTGATACCCTCCAGCACGTACTGGCCCTGGGGGGTGGCGACCGTGCCGTCCTTGACCAGGAAGATGTTGGAGCCGCGCCCCTCGGTCAGATTGCCTGCTTCGTCCAGCAGCACCGCCCAGGACCCCGGGTCCGTGCCCTGGACCTCAAGGTCGCCCAGCACCAGGTTCAGGTAATTGTGGGTCTTGGCCCTGGGACTCATGAAGCGGGGCGGCACCCGTGGCACCGAGGGGGTGGTGACCCGCGCTCCGTCCCGGTAGAGGGGCGCCCGGGCCACGAAGGGGATGGCGTGGGTCTCGATGAGCACCGTCGGCGCGCTTTCGCCCCCTGGGCTTGTCGAGGGGCCACCCTCCACGCCGCGGGTCACGCGCTGCATCACCCACATATCCTGGCCGGGCGGCAGGAGAGGGTAGTTATGCTCGACCACCTGGCGCGACCAGTCCTCCATTTCGTCCATGCCAATGCCTGGGTCGATACGGACGTAGCGGAGGGAGTCGTAGAGCCGCTTCACGTGTTCCGCCAGCTTGAAGGGGACGCCGTTGAAGGTTCGGGCGGCGTCGAACACCGCGTCGCCGTAGATGAAGCCCCGGTCGCGGATGGGAATGCCCGCCTGCGATTCGGGGACAAGCTCTCCGTTGAGAAAGACAATGGGTTCATTTTGAGACATGAAGCCTCCCGCCTCGGAGTTGTGGCGAAGGGTCCGGATAAATTTGGGCAACGGCATTGCCGCCAAATGATACCAGCAAGGCAACAGCCCTGCCAGCG
>JAAXHX010000654.1 GCA_012270635.1 Dehalococcoidia bacterium
GCGGGTGATCTCGTCGAGGGCGCCGAGGGGCTCGTCCATGAGGAGCACGTCGGGGTCCATTGCGAGGGCGCGGGCGAAGGCGGTGCGCTGCGCCATGCCTCCCGAGAGCTGGTGGGGGTAGTGGCCGCCAAAACCGGCAAGGCCCACCGCCTCGAGGGTCTCGGCGATCTTCGCAGGGTCGGCCCTGCCGCCGCCAATCTCGAGGGGCAGGGCCACGTTGCCGCTGACCGTGCGCCACGGGAGCAGCGAGGGGTCCTGGAAGACGTAGCCGATGTCTCCGTTTCGGCGGTCCGCGGACCTCCCGGCAACCTCGATCCGGCCAGCGTCGGGCTCGATCAGTCCGCCGATGCACCTGAGCAGGGTGGTCTTTCCGCCGCCACTCGGGCCGACCACGGACACGAACTCGCCGCGCTGGACCTGGAGGTCGACGGACTCGAGGGCGACGGTCGCAGTCCCATTGCGCCCGTAGGCATGTGCCAGGCCTCGAACGGATATGTGCGGGTCTCCCATGGTGTGGGAGACATGATACAGGGGATGGGAGAGGGGGACTAGGTGGGCCGGGATTCCGGGTACTGATGCCAACCGGGCTCTTGGCTAACGCCCGTCACTCCAGAAGGGGAAGCCTCCCCCACCCCACTCCCCTGGGTTCCCGCCTTCGCGGGAATGACGGAGCCAAGGCGCGACTAGCGGGGCTCGAGTTTGAGGGCTCTTTGCCTGCAGATCTCGACGACGTGGTGGGGCACCCTGCGCACGGCGATGCAGACCAGGGTGGGCACGATGATTATGTCATCCACGTAGCCGACGACGGGAATGAAGTCGGGGACGAGGCCGAGGGGCCAGATGGCGTAGCCGAGGGCCGCGCCGAGCAGGATCTTGGAGCTGGTGGGTGTCCTGGGGTCGCGGAGCAGCAGCTTGTAGAAGGCCATCTGCCGTCGTACGAAGGCAATGACGTACGCGATGGCGAGCATCACCGAGGCCGTCCACTCTTCACGAGCTGCCTGCCAGGACACCGCCCTGCCCCGACTCCCCTTCCCTATAGGCATCCGGACCGTAACCACTGCACCCTCCCTGGAGCAACAAGGAGGTTAAGGACGCGCGCGCCGGCCGACTATCGGTCGACACGCGCGCCCTGGCTCCCCCCTGAGCCAGAGCAAAGCAACCTCGGCATTGCCGACGCCGCTAGGCTCGGGCATCAGGTTAGCTACCGAGGAAGCCGCTCCGAAAGGTGATATTGGGTTATGTTTCGGAATTCTTTGAGAGAGGGACAACATTTCCCACATCTTCAACGCCGAGGGGGGGGGGGGTGGGGGGGGGGGGGGTTTCAACCCCGCCCCTACGGCATCGGCGAAAGGCGGACGGACAAGTCACTGCATGACGGGCGGGCGGACACGTGGGTCCGCCCCTACAGC
>JAAXHX010000655.1 GCA_012270635.1 Dehalococcoidia bacterium
ATCGACACGCTGATGACCTCCATGTTCGGAAGGGCCTACAACGTGGACAAGCGGGAGTTCACCAAGGGCAGGCTCCGGGACATCCAGCACGCGTATAGGCGGTTCCCCGCCGTCTTCGACGACATCGGCAGGCCCGCCATACGCAATCATGGGGAGGACGTGATCAAGGACGAAGTACCGCCGCTTGTCCCCGAGTACCCCTGCTTCGTCCTGTCCATGAATCAGGAGCTCAAGGCCTTCACCGACCAGATCGTCAAGCGAAGCCTGATGATCTACACCACCACTGCCCTCCCTTCCTATAAGGAGAGCCTGCGGCACGACTTGCACCTGAAGATACAGGAGGTGCGCCGGGGCCTTTCGACCAATCTGTACCGGGAGTACCTCAAGAGGACGCTGGCACGGCTTGACGACACGCCCGTGCCCGGCGACTGGCTGGAGTTCTCCTCCACTATTCTCTCGGGGCTCATCGCCGACCTGGTGGGGGAAGTCCCGCCCAGATGGTGCGCGCCCATCAGTTGGAACGAATACGCAGACAAGCGCCATGAACGGGTCAAGGCCCAGCTCGATCATCTGCTGAGACCGGCCACGAAGATGAAGAAGGAAGGGCACCAGCCGACTGGATGGATACTGGAGGGCGACAGGGTCATCGTCATCGAGCAGACCGACACCTTTGGGCGTCGCGAGTTTGAGTGGGAGAACGTTCCATCCACCCTGATAGACGACAACGCCAGCGTCGGGGGACGAACCGTCCTGAACCGCCCCGAATTGGAGGAGTTCTTGGACAGGAAGCTCGGCGGGAGTCGAGTCGGCCTGTTGGGTAAGGTATTCGGAGGCATGTAGCGAGGTGACCTCCCGGACCCTCTGCTAATGAGGTCACGCTGGCGGCCCAGTAAGGGCTAGTCGCGATAGAGAGGGATGTCCGGTGAACCGGACTGAGACCAGATTCCCTTGCCGCCCTTCGGTTCCTGAGAATGCCTAACCGGAATTCCCGCTTTCCGACGATGGCTGTGTCGGCGAGCACCCTCTATGCATCCAAGCCGGCTGTCCATGAGAACCGTATTTTTTTGTGTCTATTAGCGGACAAAGTACGATTATTCGGTTTACGTTATGCGT
>JAAXHX010000656.1 GCA_012270635.1 Dehalococcoidia bacterium
GCCTGCAATCCGGCGGCCACGGCCAGTTGGGAGAACCGGGCCATGCGCCGCGCTTCGCGGCCCGGGATGTACTGTTCCGGGTCGAAGCCCGTCACCTCTCCCGAGATGCGGCAGGGATAGCCGGTGGGGTCGCACAGGGTCATCGGCCCGACGCCCGACTTGCCGACGGCGAGATTCCGCCAGAACTCATCCGGCGACTCGCCCAGCGGGGTCATTGCCCCCATGCCGGTCACTACGACCCTGACCTGTTCGCTGCTCATGGCATGTGTCCGGCGGCAGATATTTCCGGCCCGGTCATTCAGTTCTCCTTACGGCGCAGGGAGGGATAGGTTTCGGGTTCGATGCCCAATGCCGCCTCCCGCACCTCGGCAGCCAGGAACAGCGAGCCAGTCGCCAGCACCAGGTCGCGAGGGCCCGCTTCGGCGCAGGCCAGTTCCAGCGCCTCGCGGGGGGTGGACGCGATGGCCGTCGTTGCGCCACGCTCTTTCAGCATCACGGACAGCTCTTCGGCGCCCAGGGCGCGGGGATGGCGGGATTGAGCGGCGATAGCCAGGTCAGCGGCGGGGGCCAGGGAGTCCACCATTGCCTCCACGTTCTTGTCCCGCGAGAAACCGGCTATCACCAGCAGGCGTTCGTAATCGAAGTAACGGGGCAGCGATTCCAGCAGCTTGTCAACGGAGTAGTCGTTGTGCGCTCCGTCGGCGACAACCAGGGGCTTGCGCCCCAGCAGCTCCATGCGGCAGGGCCAGGACACGCTGCGAAAGCCCTGGGCCAACGACTCGGCGGAAATTCCGAATCCCTGTACCTGGCTGATGGACTCAATGGCGGCCACTGCGGCGGCGGCATTCTCCATCTGGTAGTCGCCCAGCAGCGGAAGGTCCAGGTTATAAGACCCTAGCAGCCCGTGGACGGTGAGATACTGGCAAGGACGCCCCCACTCTGACCCTCCCTTGGAGGGAGAGGAGATTGATGGTTTGGGTTCCCAGGTCACGTCGCGCCCGACGAGAATCGGCTCGACGCCCACGCGGTTGCAGGCTTCGAGAATCGAGACCAAGGCTTCGGCCCGCTGCGGCGCAATCACGGGAATGGAGCCGGGCTTGATGATGCCGGCCTTATCGGCGGCGATTTCGCCTATGGTGTCGCCCAGAATCTTGGCGTGGTCCATGCTCACCGACGTTATGACACACACGTCGGCGTCCACCACGTTGGTGGCGTCCAGCCGTCCTCCCAAGCCCACCTCCACCGTCTGCACGTCGGCGCGGGCCTGGTCGAAGCAGTGGAAGGCCATCCCGGTAAGGAACTCGAAGAGGGTTACCACCCCCCCTGTATTCCCCCCCTGAGGGGGGGATGATGGGGCATTCCCCCTCTGAGAGGGG
>JAAXHX010000657.1 GCA_012270635.1 Dehalococcoidia bacterium
TTCGACCGCCGGGAAGGGACGTGCGGAGTGTTCAGCAGCGCGTTCGTAGTGCTGGCGAGGTCGGTGGGGGTGCCGGCAAGGGTGGTGTCGGGTTGGGCTATAGGCCAGACCGACGACCTGCAGACGGTATACCTGGACCAGGCGCACCAATGGGCAGAGGTGGCGCTGGACGGGATCGGATGGGTGGCCTTCGAGCCGACGCCCGGCGGAGCTCCGGACCGCACCCAAGACTTCTACGGCAACGAATATGATGATGCAGAGGTTGAAGAACCCGAGGAAGAAGATCAGACGAGACTTCCTGAGTCGGCGATACGGGAGATCAGGGATAGGATAGATGAAAGCCTGGAGATCCTGGACGAGGACAGTGGCGTGGGTCTATTCGTCCTGGAATGGACTCTCGGGGACACGAGGCCGGGGTATGAAGAAGTGGCGTTGGATCTGCTGGAGGAGCGGGGCGCCTCGATTACCGAGCTGGAAAACGGCGCTTCTCTGCTCATATATGAGAACCTGGGGTACTGGGTGCCGGGCACCACTACGGCGCAAGCCCCGGGGCTTGCTCACAACCCTATCTTCGAGGTGCATGGAGCCGGGCACACGAACTACCTTCGGACATCGGTGGGGGACGTGTATGAGAACGGGAGATGGCGTCAGATGCACCCGACCGGGCTCTGGGTATTCCCAGGCGAAAGCGTGCCGGAGGCAGTGCGAAGGGAAATGGAGAATCCAGACAGCGGCTTCTCCAGGCTTCCTCCCGAACGCCTTGACGTTGCCCTTTTGACCGGTTTCCAGACCACTCCCTTCGAAGTGCGTACGGACGTCATCCGCATGACCCCCATCGGCTCCCTGGAGGCATTTCCCGATGGGCCGCTGCCGACTTCCCTTCACGTCCATAGCATCGACACTCTCTCTTACCTCTGGGCCCACAATGCAACGTTCTTCTCAGCGGAACCCGTGCCTGAACATTCGTGGACATCGAAGATCCCCGTCTATTCCGAGGCGCAGCTCAGGCGGGCGGCCGCTTCCTCGGACCCGACCTACGTCCAGCTGCCCCCCAGCGTCCCGGACAGGGTGCGTCTACTGGCGCAGGAGGTCACCGAGGGCTACACCAGCCCCTATATGAAGGCCAAGGCGCTGGAGCGGTACCT
>JAAXHX010000658.1 GCA_012270635.1 Dehalococcoidia bacterium
GAAAGGACAAGACTTGATGGCCAAGCACCTGCATTTCAGTGAGGAAGAGTTAGCGGGTCGGAGGCGGAGGACGTGTGAGTCGATGACGGCGAAGGGGCTGGACGGGCTGTTGATCTTCCGGCAGGAGACGATGTACTACCTGACGGGCTACGACACCATGGGGTATTCCCAGTTCCAGTGCCTGTACATGGGCGCGGATGGGGATCTGACCCTGGTGACGAGGTCGGCGGACCTGCGGCAGTCGGCGTTCACGTCGATAATCGAGGACGTGAGGATATGGGTGGACAGCGGGGCCGCGAACCCGGGGCTGGACGTGAGGAAGGTCCTGGAAGAGAAGGGCTGCAGGAGGAAGAAGCTGGGGGTCGAGCTCGAGGCCTGGACGCTGACGGGGCGTCGGTGGGAGATGATGAAGAGCGCGTTGTACGGCTTTTGCAGCTGGGAAGACGCGTCGCACCTGGTCAGCGAGATCAGGTTGACCAAGAGCCCGCAGGAGATCGAATACGTGAGGAAGGCGGCCTCGTTGGCGGACGACGCGCTGGAAGTGGCGTACGAGCTGATCGAGCCGGGCCTGCCCGAGCAGGAACTGTTTGCGGGGATGCACGCGGCGGTGTTCCGGGGTGGGGGGGACTACCCCGCAGGGCGGTGGATCATCGGGTCGGGGGAGAGGGCGCTGATGGTGAGGCACCTCACGGGTCACGGGAACATTGGGGAGAACGACCAAGTGCAGCTGGAGTTCGGGGCGACGTACCGGCACTACCATTCGTGCCTGATGAGGACGGCGCTGACGGGGACCCCAGACCCCCAGTTCCACAAGATGCACGAGGCAGGGGTGAATGCGTTGCACGCGGCGCAGGCGGCATGCAAACCGGGCGCGACCTTCGGGGACGTGTTCGACGCTCACGCCAAGGTGTTCGACGAAGCGGGTTTCAGGGAGCACCGGCTGAACGCCTGCGGCTACAGTCTCGGGGCACTGTACCCGCCGACGTGGATGGACTACCCGATGCTGTTCACCGGCAACCCGGTGGTCATCCAGCCGAACATGGTGATATTCATGCACATGATCCTGCTGGACAGCGGCAGGGGCATCACGATGTCGCCGGGGGAGACGGCGCTGGTTACGGAGACGGGATGCGAAAGGCTTTCCCGGATGCCGTTGGACCTGGTGGTCAAGTAGGTTCTATCCAAGTAAGACGGTCACACTAGACACACAATCCAATCCTGAATCCCCGCCCCAGATTCCTCGCAGGGCCTCGGAATGACACTTCTTCAAAGTGTGTGGGGGAATGGACAGAAAATAGAAGCTGACAGGAGGCGCATCGATGACCCAGGCGTTCACATGGGAAAAGGCCAGAGAAGAGCTCACGTACCGGAGGAACCGGGCGCTGACCCACGGGGGCGAGCGGGCGGTGGAGAAGCAGCGTTCCCAGGGGCGGGGGGTGGTGCGGGAGAGGATAGGAATGCTGGCCGACCCGGGCAGCTTCCTGGAGATCGGGACCATGGCCATCGACCACCGGTTCGACTCCCAGGGCAAGGAGCTGGAACCCACGCCGGCGAGCTACATAATGGGCCTGGCGGAAGTCGACGGTCGTCCCGTCGCCCTGGGGGGTGAGGACTTCACGGTGAGCGCGGGCCACACCATAGGGTTGGACCGGAAGAAGGGCGGCATGGGCGGTTTCCTGGAAGATCTGGCCCACGAATACCGGATCCCCCTGATGATATTCGTGGAAGGGGTGGGAGGAGGCGTGGGGATGCAGCAGACCACGGGCCACGCGCCGATAGTGAGCTCGGCGAGCTTTGGGCGGAGCTACCAGCTGTTGGGCGAGGTGCCGGTGATAGCCGCCGGGATGGGGGCCTGTGCGGGGGGGTCGGCGGGACGGCTGGTGATATCGCACTTTTCGATAATGACCCGGGAGACGGC
>JAAXHX010000659.1 GCA_012270635.1 Dehalococcoidia bacterium
CGGTCGAGGGACAGGGCGCAGAGGTGCACCTGGTAGGGGGCGATGGGGAGGGGCCAGACGATGCCGCGCTCATCGTGATTTTGCTCCATGGCGGCGGCCATGAGCCTGCCCACGCCGATGCCGTAGCAGCCCATTACTATGGGCTTTTGCCGTCCTTCGCCGTCCAGGTAGTAGGCGCCGAGGGACTCGCTGAAGAAAGTGCCAAGCTTGAAGACGTGCCCTACCTCGATGCCGCGGGTGATGGACAGGGGCTCGCCGCACAGGACGCATCCCTGGCCGGCCTGGACCTCGGCGATGTCGGCGACGGCGTCGGCGCGGAAATCACGGGGGTAGTTGGCGTTAAGGAGATGGGTGTCGGGCTTGTTTGCCCCGACAACGAAATTGTCGCCGAGCTCGATAGAGTCGTCGGCGATGCACTTAAGGTCGGACCTGCCGACCGGGGAGGCGGACCCGGCGACGAGGCCGGCGGCCTTGACCTCCTCGTCGGTGGCGAGCCGGAGGTCGGTGGCGCGGAGTAGGTTCTTGAGCTTGACATCGTTGACTTCGAGGTCGCCGCGGATGACTACGAAGACTATTTCGCCGTCGGCGGAGTAGAAGACGGCCTTGAGGGTCTTGGACTCGGGGACTCCGAGGAATTGGGCGAGGCCCTTGATAGTGTGGATGCCGGGCGTCGAGACCTCTTCCAGCGGCAGGGGGCCGGTCCCGGGTTGAGGAGACTTGACACCCGCGGCCCGTTCCAGGTTGGCGGCGAAGCCACACCCGGAGCATCGGACCACCTGGTCCTCCCCGCTTTCGGCGATGAGGATGAACTCATGGGAGTCCTTGCCGCCGATGGCGCCACTGTCGGCCTCAACGGCGAGGGCGGGAAGGCCACACCGTCGGTAGATGTTCTTGTAGGCCTGGACCATTCTGGCGTAGCTCACGTCCAGGGCGTCTTGGTCTACGTCCATGCTGTAGAGGTCCTTCATGTCGAACTCCCGGACGCGCATGAGGCCGGCGCGGGGTCGGGGCTCGTCCCGGAGCTTGGTCTGGATCTGGTAGGGCATCTGGGGCATGTCCTTGTAGCTGTGGATGTGCTGGATGGCCATCTGGGTGATGACCTCCTCGTGGGTTGGGGCGAGGCAGAGGGGTCTGTCGCGGCGGTCCTTGAGCTTGAACAGGGCGTCGCCGAAGGCGGAGGCTCGGCCGGTGGTCTCCCAAAGCTCTAGGGGCTGGATTACGGGCATCTTGACTTCCTGCCCGCCGGCGGCGTCCATCTCTTCACGGATGATGTTTTCGATCTTGCGCAGGACTCTCCAGGCTAGGGGCATGTAGCTGTAAACGCCGGCGGAGACCTGGTGCACCATGCCGGCCTTGAGCATCAGTCGGTGGCTTATGGACTCGGCCTCAGCGGGCTCGCTTCTCAGGGTCTTGCCGAACATACGGGAGAGTCGCATGGGTGGCTCCTGTGTGGGAGGTAGGTGTAGATTGTAGCATTTGGAGGGTTGGCGCTGGGCGATGGATTACATAAACTACGGCCTGCGAATTGGGGTCCCCTCAACAGGCAAGGGAGTTCAACGTGGGCAACCAATCCCCGGGCGGAAGGACATGGCGTGCACATTGATGCGAAGAAACAGAACGGCACTTGTCTAATGAGGAGGGTTTCCCGAGGCCCTTCCATTGATGAATAAGCCACTGCCGG
>JAAXHX010000660.1 GCA_012270635.1 Dehalococcoidia bacterium
TGTCGAAGGGAAGTATGAGCGGGGGGAGGCCGGGTTGACGGTGACCCGGTCAAGCTAGAACCCCAAAGTAAAGGTCTCGACTAGCGAAAGGAATCCGCCTTGCCCGTAACGGTCACCATGCCCGAGGTCGCCGAGACCATCGTCGAGGGGACCATCTCCCGTTGGCTCAAACGGCCCGGCGACCCCGTAGAACGCTACGAGTCCATCGCCGAGATAGTCACCGACAAGGTGACCCTGGAGCTGCCCTCGCCCGCCTCAGGCGTCATGGGAGAGCTGCTGGTGGCCGAGGGCGACACCGTAACCGTCGGCGCCCCCATCGCGATTATCCGGTCTGAAACCGCAGCGCAACCCTCTGACCCGACGACAGGCTCTCAGCTGCCGACGAACAATGACAATGCGAATGGAATGGAGCGCCGGGAAGGCCGGTATTCCCCGCTGGTGCGCAGGCTGGCCCAGCAGCACAGTGTCGATCTCTCGTCGGTGAAGGGCACGGGGGCCGGGGGACGGGTCACCAAGGCCGACGTTCTGCGGGCGGTAGAGTCAAGACCCCAGAAAGGGACCGCCGCCGTCCCGTCGGATGGACGCCTGGACCCCGTCAGGCGGGCCATCGCACAGAGAATGTCCCAGAGCACTCGGGAGATACCTCACGCCTGGACGATGATGGAAGTGGACGTCTCGGGGCTCGTGGCCCTGGTCAAGGGGCTGAAGGAGAAATTCAGGAGTCGGGAGGGCCTAAACCTGACCTATATGCCCTTCGTCCTTCAGGCGGTGGCCTCAGCCCTGCGCTTGATGCCTCCCGTGAACTCCTCCTGGCAAGACGACAGGATAGTCCTGAGGGATGAGATTAACCTGGGGATAGCCGTGGCCCGGGACAAAGGGCTCATCGTCCCGGTGCTCAGGAACGCCGACAGGAAGAGCGTGGCGGAACTCGCCCGAGAGGCTAATGCGCTCATAGAAAGGGCCCGGGACGATAAGCTCAGCCCCGAGGACGTGCAGGAGGGCACCTTCACCGTGAACAATACGGGGGCCTTGGGCTCGGCGCTGAGCATGCCATTGATCAACCCTCCCCAGGCCGCCATCATGACCACCGAGGCGATAATCAAGCGCCCCGTAGTCGTCGCCGACGAAGCCATCGCCGTCCGCTCCATGATGAACCTCTGCCTATCCTTCGATCACCGGGCCCTGGACGGCCACCAAGCCATCGGTTTCCTGGCCCAGGTGAA
>JAAXHX010000661.1 GCA_012270635.1 Dehalococcoidia bacterium
GTAGCGGGCCGGAGAGCAATGAGTGGACGGAAGCGGTGGGGAGGGCGTTGCAGTCGGTGAAATCGGGGGAGACGGACAAGGTGGTTATCGCACGGAGGGCGGCTGTCGGGGGGTGGGGCGGGATGGACGTGCCGGGAGCGCTGGACCGCTTGATGGAGAACGAGTCCCGGTGCTCGATCTTCTCCTTCGGGGTTGGGGCGGACACTTTCCTGGGCGCGAGCCCGGAGCCGATGGTGAGCCTGTCGGGGCGGAGGGTGGAGTGCATTTGCCATGCGGGGTCGTCGGCGCGGGGCGCGACGCCGAAGGAGGACAGAGAGCTGGGACAAGCGCTGCTGAACAACGGCAAGGAACAGAGAGAGCACGGGCTGGCGGCCCGGTGGGTGGAGAGGGCGCTCGGGGGCCTGTGCGACGAGCTCAAGTGGGATCCTTCGCCGCGGCTGTCCAAATTGAAGAACGTCCAACATCTATCGACGGCATTTCACGGGACCAGTAAGCAGGGTCGGGACATCCTGGAATTCGTCGAGGCGCTGCACCCGACCCCGGCGGTGGCCGGAGTCCCGATGCAAAAGGCCCTGTCCCTGATCCGGGAGCTGGAGGGAATGGACCGGGGCTGGTACTCGGGGCCGGTGGGGTGGATGGACCACCGGGAGCGGGGAGAGTTCGCAATAGCGATCAGGTCGGGGCTGGTGAGGGAGGATGGTGCTTACCTGTATGCGGGCGCCGGCATCGTGGAGGGGTCGGAGGCGGAGAGAGAGTACGCGGAGACGGAGATCAAGATGCTTGGCTTAAGAAACGCCCTGAAGCAGGGTTGTGCATGAAGGCAGAGAACCGGAACTACACGATGGCAGGGGCCCTGGTGGAGGGCCTGGCCAGGGACGGGCTTAGCAATGCAGTCCTGTGTCCCGGGTCCCGGTCCGGGCCCCTTGCGATCAGCTTTGCCCGGAGCGCATCCATCAAGACCTGGGTCCACCTGGACGAACGGGCTGCGGGGTTCTTCGCGATGGGGATGGCCAAGGGGTCGGGGGCGCCGGTTGCGATGGTTACGACGTCCGGGACGGCGGCGGCGAACCTGCTGCCGGCGGTAGTGGAGGCCAGGTTGAGCAACGTGCCCCTGATAGTCATAACGGCGGACCGTCCGCCGGAGTTGGTCGATTGGGGGGCGAACCAGACCATCAGGCAGTCGGGCATATACGGGGTGCACGTGAAGTGGGCAGCCGACCTTCCGGTCCCCGAGGCCGGGGTCTCGCTCGCCGACTATGCCGCGGCGGTTGGGCGGAGGGCTTATGAGACGGCAGAGGGACATCCGCCGGGGCCGGTACATCTAAACGTGCCGTTCCGAGAGCCGTTGGCCCGGGTGTCGATAGGGGAAGAAGGAACGCAGGCATTGGGGGGTGGAGGGGTCTTGGGCGGGGTTTCAGTGAGGCGAGCGCCGGATGGATGGGAGGCCGGAAGGGAGGCAGGGGCGAAGATAGGGGGAATTGAGCGGGCCATCATCGTTTGTGGGCCGCAGGAGAACCGAGGGCTGACCGGAGCGGTCTCGGAAGCGGCGAAGCGGTTGGGGTGCCCCATTCTAGCCGACCCTCTATCCGGCGTGAGAAACGGCAACCATGATCTGTCCCAGGTCATCGATTTCTACGATTTGATACTGCGCAACGAGGGTCTGTGGGAGCGGCTTGTACCGGAGCTAATCATCAGGTTCGGGGCTTGGCCCACCTCCAAGTCGCTGGGCGCGTTCTTGGCGCGGTCCAGGGAGGCCCGGCATGTCCTGGTGGCCGAGAACGGCTGGCCCGACCCCCACCACCTGACTTCGGACGTAATACGAGCCAACGCGTCATCGTTCTGTGAAGGGCTGGCTGCAGGTGGGGATGGGGGCGGGGTCGGGTCCGAGTGGCTTGCCAGGTGGGTGGACCTCAACAGGTCCGTCAGAGGCAGGATTGCGGAGCACATGGCGGGGGTCGAGGAGCTGTTCGAAGGGAAGATATTTCACGAAATTCATAAGCACATGCCGGAACACTCGATGCTGTTCGCAGGCAACAGCATGCCGGTGAGGGACATGGACACCTTCATGCCGGCATCCAAGAAGCAATTCCAGGTGATGGGCAACCGGGGCG
>JAAXHX010000662.1 GCA_012270635.1 Dehalococcoidia bacterium
CTCTGGGGAGACCGTCGGGAGAGCGAGGCTCGATCCTATGCAGCCGGTCCCGGATTCTGGGGACGGGAACCCTCCAGGTTTCTCGGCACGAAACGCTGGAAAAGCCAGAAACTGCGTCAATTATCGCCCCTTCAGACCGGCGTTGGGAAGGCTTCCGACGGGGTTTCGGGTCACCTCAACCCGAATCACTCGCTCCGGGTTAGCCCCCGTTTCGCCGCGACTTAGCGGCCCCCGGAAACCGGCCCCGGAGCCGGCTCCGGGGCCTACTCCCGCCACAGCCACGGAAGGACCCAGCGCAGCAGCTCCCGCCTTGCCAGGGACTTCCGCGTATCGAAGAGGGCCGTCCAACGCCAGCTGGTCTGGCCCCTGCGCCCAAAGCCCCTGAGCGCCTGCTTCTCAGGCGGCAGGGTCAGCTCGTGCTCCTCCAGCATCTCCAACTCCAACACCAGCAGCCGCTCGTACTTCCTGAGCGACGACAGGTTCTTCCCCCGATGGGGATGGTCTGCACGCAGGGTGCGCCACTCGTCGATGAGCGGCCAGGCGTCGCCGTAGACCTCCTGGTCGTCCTCGGCAGGCTCCACGGTGACCACCTCCGGCTCCTTTCGCC
Organism: Dehalococcoidia bacterium; assembly: GCA_012270635.1. The sequence goes on from JAAXHX010000662.1 coordinate 608, forward strand.
GCTCCCTGTAGGACTTCTTGGGGCGCAGTCCCGCCACCGCAGGTGCGGCCCCGGTCTCCGACTTGCCCGCCTCCTTTTCACCCGTGTCGTCCCGACTCGAGACATCGGACCTGCCAGACACCGCAGCGCGCAACTCTCCCAATCCGTCACGCAACTGCTTTACCAGTGACTCCATCCCAGTTTCCAACGCCGCGATGCGCTCCTCGACCTCCCCGAAAGACTCCCTGAGCCTCATCACCTCTGGATTGTCGCCCGCGCTCGACAACCGCTCTATGGCGTCGCCCATGCGACCCGTGATCTCGCCGGTCTTCTCGGCGCGGTCCAGGGTCTTGTAGTTGACCCCCAGCAGCTCGGCGGCCTCCATCTTGCCCTCCTCCCGAACCAGTTCCCTGAGGAACCCTCTCAGCCTGTGGAGACGCATCCTCTCCGCGTCCTCGCCCCCGTCTCCATCCCCCAGGGTCTCGTCGTCCAGCACGTCTGCATCCAGTGCCCCGCCGTCCTGCGTCTCCTCAACCTGCTTGCCGTTCAACCGTGCATCGTTCATACGTCCAACCTCCTCATGTTCATGTCCGATAGGGGGCAGTCCTGTAGGGGCAACACCCCCTGATTAGGCCCCGCTCCCCAAATCGCTCGCTCAGATTTAGCAGTGTTCCGCCCCGTTGTTCCGGTTTTCCGACTTCCCTTTTGGGAACTCTGCCCGAAATCGGGTGAACCGGCCCTTATCTCGAAGTGCTCGCAACAATGGCCCGACTCCCCTCCGTTTCAGCCTGTTTCAGCTACGAATCCACCACCCATTTCCCTTTTGGGAAGTGGCGCATTTCCTTGTACACGGGTAGTACATCACATCCGGCCCCCTGAGATGCAGACCCCGTGAGGGGG
>JAAXHX010000001.1 GCA_012270635.1 Dehalococcoidia bacterium
GTGATGGTGATCTTCTGCTCCTTGCCGGTGCCCATGTCCTTGGCGGAGACGTTCAGGATGCCGTTGGCGTCTATGTCGAAGGTGACCTCGATCTGGGGCATGCCCCGGGGGGCGGGGAGGATGCCATCCAGGAGGAAGCGGCCGATCGTCTTGTTCTCCTGGGCCATGGAGCGCTCGCCCTGGAGGACGTGGACGTCGACGCTGGGCTGGTTGTCCGAGGCGGTGGAGAACACCTGGGACTTGGAGGTGGGGATGGTGGTGTTGCGGGCGATGAGGGGGGTTGCCACGCCGCCCAGGGTCTCGATGCCCAGGGTCAAGGGCGTGACGTCGAGGAGAAGGATGTCCTGGACGTCACCCTTGAGCACGCCTGCCTGAATCCCGGCGCCGATGGCGACCACCTCGTCGGGGTTGACGCCCTTGTGGGGCTCTTTGCCGAAGACGCCCTTCACCTTCTCGGCCACGGCGGGCATCCGGGTCTGGCCCCCGACTAGGACAACCTCGTCCACCTGGGCGGCGTCGATCTCGGCGTCCTGGAGGGCGTTGCGGCAGGGGCCTTCGGTCCTGTCGACCAGGTCACCGACCAGCTGCTCCAGCTTGGCCCGGGACAGGGAGATGTTCATGTGCTTCGGGCCGGAGGAGTCGGCGGTGATGAAGGGGAGGTTGATCTCGGTCTCCATGACGGTGGAGAGCTCGCACTTGGCCTTCTCGGCGCCCTCTTTGAGTCTCTGGAGGGCCATGCGGTCCTGGCGGAGGTCGATGCCCTGGTCCCGCTTGAACTCGGCGACTAGCCAGTCGATGATGCGCTGGTCGAAGTCGTCGCCGCCGAGGTGGGTGTCGCCATTGGTGGACTTGACCTCGAAGACGCCCTCGCCGATCTGGAGGATGGAGACGTCGAAGGTGCCGCCGCCGAGGTCGTAGACGGCGATGGTCTTCTCACCCTCCTTGTCCAGGCCGTAGGCGAGGGAGGCGGCGGTGGGCTCGTTGATGATCCGGAGGACTTCGAGGCCGGCGATGCGCCCGGCGTCCTTGGTGGCCTGCCTCTGGCTGTCGTTGAAGTAGGCGGGGACGGTGATGACGGCCTCGGCGATGGGTTCGCCGAGCTTGGCCTCGGCGTCCTCCTTGAGCTTGCGGAGGACCATCGCGGATATCTCGGGGGGTGAGTAGGTCTTGCCGCCGACCTGGACGTGGGCGTCGCCATTGGTGGCCTGGACGATCTTGAAGGGCATGAGCTTGAGGTCGCGCTGGACCTCGGAGTCGCTGAACTTGCGGCCCATCATGCGCTTGATGGAGAAGACGGTGTTGTCGGGATTGGTGACGGCCTGGCGCTTGGCGGTGGTGCCGACATAGCGCTCGCCGCTCTTGGCATTGACGCCGATCATGGAGGGGGTAGTCCGGGCGCCCTCCGCGTTCTCTACAACACTGGGCTCGCCGGCCTCCATGACAGACATGCAGGAGTTGGTGGTCCCAAGGTCTATTCCCAATACTTTGGCCATTTTGGATATACCTCCGCAGCCTCTTAAGGCTTGATGAGTTTGCTAGTGCGCATGTCCCTGTCTCCGGGCGACAGTAACCTTGGCGGGCCTGAGGAGCGTGCCATTGAGGGTGTAGCCGTGCTGCTGAACGGTCACGACGGTGTCCTCGGGCAGGGCGTCGGTGGGGTGGGGGGCGACGGCCTCATGGAGGACCGGGTTGAAGGGCTGCCCCGCGGCCTCGATCCTGCGGAGGCCCTCTTTTTCCAGTACGGACATCAGCTTGTCCCGTATCATCTCCATGCCTTCTTTCCAGACCCTGTCCTGGGTGGACCCGACGCTGGGACGATGGGCGTCAGGCCCGACGCCCGCGGCCCGGTCCAGGTCGTCCAGGACCGGCAGCAGCCTGGAGACGAGTCCGGCGGCGGCTTGTCCCGCCCGCCGGGACTCGGCCTGCTCCATGCGGCGCTTGTAGTTCTGGTGTTCGGCCCGGTTGCGCTGGAGCGACTCCCGCAGGATATTGACCTCTCGTTCGACCTGGTCGAGGTGGGTGCGGAGGTCGGACTCCGGGCCGGCGGGTCTCCTAATGAACTGGTTGAATTCCTCGTCCATCGACATGTCTGTCACCGGGCATCCGGGGCTTCGACCAGCCGGAGCATTTGGTCTATGGTGCGGTCCATATTGCGCCTCGAAGGCGAGTCCTCGGGCAGCGCCTCGGTCTGCCGTTTTAGCGACTTGAGGCCCGAGCGCATCGTCATGGCCAACTCGACTCCCGCAAGGTTCAGTCCCAGATTGCCAATCAGGTACTTTATCATCTTTAGGAGGGCGATGTCCTCATCGGAATACATGCGCAGGGCCCCGATTCGAGTGGGGGCCAGCAGCCCGAATCGCTCGTACTTGCGCAGGGTCTGGGGGTGCATCCCGGAGAGCCGGGATGCGACCCGCATGACGTATACGCCCTCTCGTCTCATGTATGCCGCTCCTTCGTGTCCGTGTGATACAGCGTTTAATGCTATACGCATTATATAGGTTGACACGAGGTGTGTCAATAAGCTTCGGTGGGCCTTTCGTGGGGTGTGGGTACCCTTACGCAAGCCTTTCCCGGCGGGGGGAGAGGGGACAGGAGGGGATGGATTCCGGCTCGGGGGCCGGAATGACGGAAAGGGGCGCCCTCACTCCTCGCTCATACTTCGACAGGCTCAGCACGAGTGGCCCC
>JAAXHX010000663.1 GCA_012270635.1 Dehalococcoidia bacterium
GTCGGCGATGAGGCCCATCCACGCCATGTCCAGGTCGGAAAGCGTCCAAGTGTCCTTGAAAGCTGCCCCCGCCGCCCGGGACCCGACGGGCGCGGCGTAGTTCCGGTTGGAGTTGAAGGGCGGGTCCAGGTAGATCAGGTCCACCGACTCGGAGTTCAACCCCCGGAGGATGTCCAGGTTGTCCCCCGTCCAGATGGTCTTGTCCACGAAGTTAGGGTTGGGCATGCGGCTAGTTTAGATTAACCGTCAACCCGTCGCCTTTGCCCGGCCTGTGCTATGATTCCCCCAGAGGTAGACCCCATGACCACCACTTCAGCCGACCCCACTCCCATCTTCGCCGATGCCCGACGCATGCATGCCGCAGCCCTCCAGCGTTTGGCCTCGGGAGATATACGAGATGCCGCCGACAAGGCCTGGTGCGCCGCTAAGCGCGCCACCGACGCTCTCATACTCGTCCGTACCGGCCAACTTCCTCCCAAGTCCCCCGACACCACCCGGTCCCTGCTCAGGCTTGCCCAAGACCACCCAGAAATACGCGGCCTGCTGGGAGACTACACCACAAGGCGTGACGTTCTGCATGGCGACTGCTTCTATACCGGTCTCTGCGAACCTGCAGATGCCATCGAACGCCTAATCCGCGAAACCGCCGACTTTATCCGGACCGCAGAGAACCTCGCCCCGTCCTAACTCCCCACATCCTCCAACTCGCTCTTTATCCGTCATTCAGGCCACCGAGCCGGCATCCCTTATTCAATAAATGGGGCGGGTGGGTGCGAACATATTTTCCCGGGATGGGGCTGTGGAGTGCAACGTAACCACGCGTTGACACCCGACTCTCCCCGTTGCTATCCTCTCCCCCGCCATACGCCCCCCGAGGAAGGAGACCCCCATGACCGAAAGCCAGACCCTGCGCCGGGCCCTTGACCAGGGCCGCACCTTCCTCAACGAGGTCGAGTCCAAGCAGGTCCTTCGCGACGCCGGCATCGAGACCACCAGCGCCACCCTCGCTGCCTCCAGAGACGAGGCCGTGGAGCAGGCCAGGAGCATCGGCTTTCCCGTCGTCCTCAAGGTCATCTCCCCCGACGTCGTCCACAAGAGCGATATGGGCGGCGTCAAGCTCGGGCTCAGGGACGAAGCGGAGACCGCCGCCGCCTACGACGACATCATCGCCTCCATTCAGGCCAACCAGCCCGGCGCCGCCATCGAAGGCGTATCCGTGCAGGGCATGGCCCGCCCAGGCACCGAGATCATCATCGGCATGTCCAAGGATGCCCAGTTCGGCCCAGTCCTCATGTTCGGCCTCGGCGGCATCATGGTCGAAATCCTCAAGGACGTCGCCTTCCGCATCGTCCCCCTCACCAGGCGCGATGCTCGCAGCATGATTCGCGAAATCAAGGGCTTCCCCGTCCTGGAGGGCTACCGGGGCCAGGAGCCCGCCGACATCGAGAAGCTCGAAGACACCCTCTTAAAGCTCTCCGAGTTCGTCCAACAGCACAACGAGATCAAGGAGATCGACCTCAACCCCATCTTCGCCTACCGCGACGGCCTCACCGCCGTCGACGCCCGCATCATCCTCGAAGAGCAGGCCGGCTGATGGCCATCGACGTCGCCAAGTTCGATAGGCTCTTCAACCCCAGATCTGCCGTCGTCATCGGCGACAAGCAGGCCCTCGGCTACTCGTGGCTCAACTCCATGAGCGCTTTCAAGGGTCCCGTCTATTCCGTCCAGGTCGACGAGCGAGAGATCCCCAACATCGAGGCCATGGGCTTTCAGAACTTCAAGAGCCTCATGGACGTCCCCGGAGACATCGACTTCGTCATCGTCTCCGTCCC
>JAAXHX010000664.1 GCA_012270635.1 Dehalococcoidia bacterium
TACGCCGAAGGCTATTTCTACGAATACGACCACGATCTCGCCGACGAGGAACGCTTCCAGTTCGACCCCAATGCAACCATGCCCGAGTACGACCCCGAACGGGCCCCGAAGCTGGACCCGGAGGCCTGGCCCAGCGACCGCCGCTCGAAGGCCCTGCGGAACTTCGGCAGGGGGTACATCGAAGAGTCAGTGCTGGCGTTGCAGCAGGTGATCGGGACCCCGGTTACCGCTCACCTGGTCCAGCGGGCCTACGAGGGCGTAGCCTTGCAATACGGCAAAGAGCTTCTGGCCGAGTTGGGCATTGCAGGGCGGGACGCTGGCAGCCTGGCCCTTTTCACCAAGTATCTGTCGGACATGGCCGGCGACACGGTGGACCTGACCTCACCGGAACCCGACCGACACGTCCTGAGGATCACTCGCCGACGTCTCTTCGAAGGCTCGTCCTCGTCTACGGAGGTGCTCAAGGGTATGTTCGGATTCATCCACATGCTGAGCAGAATGATGGGGTCCCGAGTCCGGGCCACGCTCACCGCCCAAGTGGAAGAGGGCGCACCGTATGACGAAATGGTCTTCGAGGACGTAAGGTAGGCCCAACGGGCTCCTGTGTCCCATCCCAATGACGCCACCCCGAGAAATGCGCCCCGGCGCCAAGGCATGGGACGCCCCCGCGTACCAGCAGAGCCACTCTTACATCTGGCGCTACGGGGCAGACCTGCTGGACCTGCTCGATCCGCAGCCCGGGGAGCGGGTCCTGGACCTGGGCTGCGGGACCGGACACCTGACGGCAAAGATTGCCCAGGCTGGGGCCGAGGCGGTGGGAGTGGACAACTCGCCGGACATGATCGAAAGGGCCCGGGAGAACTTCCCCGAGCTCGCCTTTCATCTAGCCGACGCCCGGGACATGACTTTCGACCGGCCCTTCGATGCCGTGTTCTCCAATGCGGCCCTGCATTGGATCAAGGAGGCGGGACAGGCCCTAGACTCGATTGCCTGCTGCATAAAGCCGGGGGGCAGAATCGTCGCCGAAATGGGTGGAAAGGGCAATATCGAGAGAGTGGTATCGGCGCTCCGGCGCGCCCTTGCGACCACGCTCGGGCGCCCGCGTCGGGAGGTGGACCCGTGGTACTTCCCGACCGTCGGCCAGTACTCTCACCTGCTGGAGGAGCGCGGGTTCGAGGTGTCATTTGCGAACCATTTCAGCCGCCCCACGCCTCTCCAGGAGGGGGAGGAAGGGTTGCGGGACTGGATTCGGATGTTCTGCTCGAACTTCCTGGCGGGGCTGGAACCCGACGTCGAGGACAGGACGCTCACGCTGGTTGAGGATGATCTGAGGCCCGATCTGTTCGATGGGACTAGGTGGGTGGTCGATTACCGCAGGCTGCGGTTCCAAGCGTATAAAATTGGCCCGCCTTTGACCGGATAGTCGATTGGGCTATAATTGCCTGTAAGCGCCCCAAGGGAGGAGATATGGCTACCATCACGGAGACCGAAGTTCTGGAAGCTCTCAGCGACATCTATGACCCCGAGATTCCCATGATAAACATCGTGGAC
>JAAXHX010000665.1 GCA_012270635.1 Dehalococcoidia bacterium
GTATTTCGCCACCCCTCCGCCCCCGCCCTCAACCACCTGGCCTTTGAGCTGGAGTGCGAGGCCGACCTCATCGAAGGCTACCGCACCGCCACGGACGCCGGCGTCCAATTCCGCGTCTCTGACCACGACATCACCCGCAGCCTCTACGCCCGCGACCCCGACGGCAACGGCATCGAAATCTACTCCGACTCCACCAGGGAGTGGCGTAAGATTCGCGGCGACGGCCGGACCGTCCGCTACGCCGAGGCCCCCTGGACCCCCGGCGACCCTCCCCGGTTCACCCCCGCCGACGCCCGCAACTACCATCAAGACCCAGAGCTTCGCCGCGTCGACGCCGCGGTCTTCCATCCCAAGCGCATTACCCACGCTGTCCTGAGCGTGGCTGACATGGAAGCGTCCCTGGAATTCTACGGGAGTGTTCTCGGGCTTCGCATCGTCCGAGGCGGCCCCACCGACACTTGTGTCGTGCTCAGCGGCGCCACTAACGGAGAGCACGTCATACTCCTCTCCGCTCCAAGCCCCGGGGAAACGGGCCTACGTCGCGTCGGCTTCGAAATATGGAGCGACGCCGACTTGGAGGAAAGCAGATGCCGGCTACAAGAAGCGGGGCTGACCCCTGAAGAGGAGTTCACCTCCGACCTCCGCCGCTCCCTCTTCCTCCGGGACCCGGACGGCTTCCTCCTGGAGTTCTACACCGAATCTCGCCCCAACGCCCCTTACCCCTTCACCCCGCCAGCCTGACCTCTTCCTTAAGTGGTTTATACCACTCATCACATTCCGCCCACTCACGCCCCAACATCCCTGCCCCTTCGCCCCTCCAACCTCGGCCCCTTCCCTGGGGACGCATATTGTCCATCCCGTCCCGCTCACTCACACCACTCATCCAGTCCCCCCACCCACACCGCTCATCCTGAGCCTGTCGAAGGAAGAGCGGCTTCGAAGCACGAGGGTCGGCCTACCGGCTCCCCTCCACCCGACTCGGCGGCCTCTCCAAGAACCCCGACGCCAGCCTGAGCCCCGTCTCTCGCACCAGATCCCTGTCCGCCTCCTCCGAACCGGCGCAGGCCACCCTCAAGATCGTGTCGTTCCCGTACGTCGACACCGGTCCGCCTCCCAACGTGTCCAGCCCCTTGGGGTCCTCCCCCCGG
>JAAXHX010000666.1 GCA_012270635.1 Dehalococcoidia bacterium
TGATCCTAAGTCATGCTCGTCTACCGGTTCCGACACTTCCGCACAGTCCCGGATATGCCCGGGCCAAGGGGCTCGGGGGGGCAGTGTAAGTCTCGCACCAAAGGGTCGGGGGCGCAAGCGGGGAGGCCAACCCGTCCATGAAGGTACAGGGGGAAACCACCCTTGAGTCCTCCATCGAAGATCGGAGGATACGTCCGAGGGTATGTATCATGGTGATGGTCAGAGGAACCGGCATGGGCGGCAAGGTGGACCATAAGTATTACGGCCGTCAAGGGGCTTGTGTCACATGGGAGGGTGGGGGTCGTAGCGCGGGTTATGATATGGCTTGACCATATCGGGACATATGGCTAGTATGGGCATATGAAAACGACACTCGACATCCAGGACGAATTGCTCCTGCGCGCGAAGCGGCATGCGCAAAAGACGGGACGTTCGTTGCGCGCGGTGGTGGAAGAGGGCCTCCGCCTGGCACTCTCAACCTCGTCATCGCGCCCACGCTACCGGCTACCGGACTTCAGCGTGGGCGCTTCGGGTGGGCGTGATCCTCTGGAAGCGTACTCGTGGCAAGACCTTCGGGGGGTTATCTACGGGGAGTCGGAATCCCGATGATCGCCATAGATACGAACCTCTTGGTGTATGCCCACCGGCGGGAATCGAGGCATCACGAGGCGGCAGCTTCCATCATGCGCGAGCTGTCCGAAGGCGACGACGCATGGGCCATCCCGTGGCCCTGCTGCTATGAGTTTCTGAGCGTGGTGACCAATCCCCGAATCTGGGGGGATGCCGCTTCGAGCCAGGAGCAGTCGTGGCGGCAACTCTCCGCCTGGACCACCTCTCCTTCCATGAGACTGCTGGGCGAGACCGACGATTTCCTGGAGATCTTGGTGTCTTTCGTGCAGCGTCCCCGCGTGATAGGCGGAGTCGTGCATGACGCCAGAATAGCGGCTATCTGCGTGGCGCACGGGGCCGAAGCGTTATTGACGCGGGACCGGGACTTTTCGTTATTCCCGGAAGTGCGAACTCGTGACCCGTTCGCCGGGATATAACGCCTGCGGGTGAGCGGGACTATTGGATACGTGGGGGATTGGGGTTGATCGCCCCACGCTCATACTTCGAGAGCCTCAGCATGTGCGTCCCCCTGCCCTCATGCTTCGATGGGCGCTGTGCGCGGGGGCAGGATTCCCGATCAGGGTCGGGAATGACGGGGGGAGGATGGATTTCGGCTCGGGGGCGGGGTGACGGGTGGGAGGGTGGACAAGATGGGGTAGAATCGGGGGTGAGATGGTTAGCAAGGTAGAGATGTTGACGGCCGTCAACCCCGACCCTCGGCGGGTGGGGGAGTATGCCAGGCGGGTAGAGAAGGTGGGTTGGGACGGCATCTCTCTGTACGACTCGCAAAACCTCTCGGGGGACACCTACGTGGCGATGGCCCTGGCAGCCGCGGCCACGGAGCGCCTGGAACT
>JAAXHX010000667.1 GCA_012270635.1 Dehalococcoidia bacterium
AGGATGCTGCACATCCGGGCGTGGGCGTATTGCAAATAGTAGGCGGGATTGTCCAGGGACTGGCTCTTAGCCAGTTCCAGGTCGAACTCCATCTGGCTGTCGGCGGAGCGGGCCAGGAAGAAGAACCGGCACGGGTCGGTCCCGACCTCCTGCACGACTTCCCGTAGCGTGACGATTTTCCCGCCGCGCTTGGACACTTTGTCCACCTGGCCCTCCCGTTTGATAGTGACCATCTGGGACACGAGGATATCCAGTCGGGACGGGTCGACGCCCAGGGCCCCCACCGCCGCCTTCATCCGGGAAATGTGTCCCTGGTGGTCGGCGCCCCAGACGTTTATGACCCGGTCGAATCCCCGGGTGACGAACTTGTCGTAGTGGTAGGCAATGTCGGAGGCGAAGTAGGTCGGGACGCCGCTCCCCCGTACGAGAACGTTGTCCTTGTCCTCCCCGAGGGCCGAGGAGACGAACCAGGTTGCGCCATCCTTGTCCCGGGTGTAGCCCGTGTCGGCGAGCTTGTCCATCGTCTCCTCGTACCGCCCCGAGTCGAAGAGGCCCTGCTCGCTGAACCAGACGTCGTGATGGACTCCCACGTCTTCCAGGTCGCCCCGTATGGAGTCAAGCATCTTCCGCAGGCCTATGGCGCCTATCCCCCGGACCGCGTCCTCCTCCCCCATGTCCCGGAACCTGCCGCCTTCCTCGGATATGATCTCCCCTGCGAGGTCTGTGACGTATGCGCCGACGTAGCCGCCGGAAGGCATCTCCGCTTCGACTCCCAATTCCTGGAGGTAGCGGGCGTAGAGGGATCGGTAGAACAGGGACATCTGTGTGCCGGCGTCGTTGATGTAGTATTCCTGCTCGACCGAGTAGCCGGCGGCCTGGAGGATGCGGGCCAGCGCGCTCCCGAGCACCGCCCCACGCCCGTGCCCCACGTGCAGGGGCCCGGTGGGGTTAACGCTGACGTACTCCACCTGCACCCTCGCCCCTCGGCCTGTGTCGAAGCTGCCGTAGGACGCCCCGGCCTCCACTATGGCCTCGACCTGCGCCTTGAGCCATTCGTCTTTCAGCCGAAAGTTGATGAACCCCGGCCGAGCCAGGGTTACGCTCTCTATCTCCTCGGCGACGGGGAGATTGTCGAGAAGGCGTTGGGCGATGGCCAGGGGGCTCATGCCCGCGCCCCGGGCCAGCTTCAGGGGAGCGGTGACTGCGTAGTCTCCGTGCTCCGGTTTCTG
>JAAXHX010000668.1 GCA_012270635.1 Dehalococcoidia bacterium
CAATCCCGGCAGCTACTCCGCGGCCAGGGGGCACTACTACGCCCGTCGCGGCAACCTCTTCTGGTGGGCATTGGGCCAATCGGGGCTGGTCGAAGGGCCCGTCACCCCCGACATGGACGCCACCCTCCTCCGTGTCGGCATCGGATTCACAGACGTCGCCAAGCGCCCCTCCAACGCCGCCTCGGACCTTTCCCGCGCCGAGTTTTCCGCCGGCGCCTCGGCCCTGGTGAAGAAGCTGGAGCGCTTTCAGCCCTTGGTCGCCTGCTTCAACGGCATCTCCGCGTGCGTCCACTGCTTCGGTCCGGGGATCGCCCCTGGTCCTCAGCGGCAACGTATAGGACGGACCCGTATCTACGTCGTCCCGTCCACCAGCCGGCGCAACGCCCACTATCAGAAGGACGATATCCTCCATTGGTTCCGGGGACTCAAGGACTTCCTGGAACGAGCGCAAGAGGAAGCCCTTGACGCGCGTGTCTAAAAAGGCGGTGGATGAAGACGGCGCTACCCGTGTCTTCATTGCCATTGAGTTGACTGCGGAGGTTAAGGCCTTGATTGCAGCCCACGTCGAGCGCTTGAAGGGGCTCGCCCCCCGAGGCGTCAGGTGGGTCGACCCCCAAACCGCTCACCTCACCCTCGCCTTCCTTGGCAATGTCTCCGATTCTCGGCTCCCTGTCCTCTCCCGCATCGTCGAATCCATAGCTGATGCCTTTCCTCCCATGCTCCTCAAGACCGGCCCGTTGGGCGCATTCCCCAACCCCCACCGCCCCCGGGTCCTCTGGCTGGGCCTGGGCGGCGACGTCCAGGCCCTCTCCCGAATCCAGGGCTGCCTGCAGGACGCCCTTGAAACCGAGGGCTTCCCCACGGAGCGGCGCGCCTTCAAGCCCCACGTCACCCTCGGACGGGCCCGGGGCAGGGGGGTTGTCTCCCTTCCCTGCGCAGATCTGGACCGTCCGCCGGCGAACGGGCGGGCTTTCGAGGTGCGAGAGATTGTCCTTATGTCCAGTGCCCTCACCCCCCGAGGCCCCATCCATACGCCCCTTAAAACCG
>JAAXHX010000669.1 GCA_012270635.1 Dehalococcoidia bacterium
GCCTGCCTGCCCTTGGAGAACTCGTCCTCGATTTCCCCGACGATTTCCTCCAGCACGTCCTCCATGGTCACCAGGCCTTCGGTGCCGCCGTACTCATCGACCACGATGGCGATCTGGGTGTGCCTCTGGCGGAACTCCTCCAGGAGATCGTCCACGCGCTTCGTCTCGGGGACGATGAAGGCGGGCCGGGTCAGCGCCCTGATGTCGTCTCCGTCGCGGGGACTGGCGATGGCCGCCAGAAGGTCCCGGACGTACAGAATGCCCAGAACGTCGTCGATGTTGTCGACGTAGACCGGCAGCCGGCTGTGCCCGTATTCCACGATGGTCGCAGCGGCGTCCTGCAATGACACGCCGGCGTCTATGGCCACCATGTCGAGGCGGGGGACCATCACCTCGCGGACCGTTGTGTAGTCCAGTTCTATGATGGAGCGGAGCATTTGCCGGTCCCGGTGGTCCAGGCCGCTCAACTCCTCCTCGGTGATCGCCGGCTCTTCCGGAGGCGTGATCAGTCCCTGGAAATGTTCGGGAGAGGTAAGCCCCTGGATTCTTCCACCCTGGCTTTCGCTCGCGGAGGCATGCCCCTCCTGGGGGCGTCTTCGTGAGCCTTGCCTGGGTTCCTTCCTGCCGAGGACACGGGTCAGCCAACTAAAGGGGGGCATGGCTAAACCTCGGGCCGGGGCAAGGGACCGGCGACGGGAAAGCTCCACACCAAGGAATAAGAAACCGGGCGGCTTGCCGGAGGATCGACATGGGCACGACGCTCCGCCAGTGGACCGGCGTCTGTGGGTGGGAACAGGGACGCGAAGCGAGGTAAATCAGGTGGAGGAGTGTCTGTATCCAAACCTCTTAATCTCCCGAATCTTAAGCCGTATGGCTATAGGCGGGGTGGCCTGTACTCACCCCAGCGGCCGGGACGGGCTATTTCAGAGCGCGTTTAATGGTAGCAGGAACTCCCACGGCCAGTCTAGCGGGGGGTATATCCTCGGTGACCACGGCTCCGGCGCCGGTGATGGATCCCTGGCCCACCGTAACGGGCGCCACCAGCATGGTGTCGCACCCGATAAACGCGTCGTCCTCCACCACGGTGCGGTGCTTGTCCTGGCCGTCGTAGTTGCAGGTGATCATGCCTGCTCCTACGTTGACCCGACGGCCGATGGTGGCGTCGCCGGCGTATCCGAAGTGCCCCATCACTGCGCCCGCCTTGAACCTGCTTTCCTTGATCTCGACGTAGTTGCCAATGTGCACTCCCGACTCCAGGTAAGCCCCGGGCCGCAGGTGGCTGAAGGGGCCTACGTCGGTATCGTCCTCCATCGTAGCTTCCTCGAGGGCCGACGACGTGACCCGGCAATAGCTGCCGATG
>JAAXHX010000670.1 GCA_012270635.1 Dehalococcoidia bacterium
AAGGTCAAGGTGTCCGACCCGATTCTACGTAGAGACATCGACATCCTGGAGCGTTATAGCTCCGACCTGTTACAGGACGCGATAGAGTTGCGACGGGCCCAAATACTGCGGGGCGATCATCCCGACAGCCCGCCCTCATCCCAACCTCCGTCGTGAGGGAGGACGACCCTGTCGGCGCGTCTCACGATTTGCCCGCAGGTCCTGGAACAAGAGGCGAGAATTTCCGGCCCAAAGTGAGTGTCAACAAACGTGAACTAGGATAAGGAGGCTCTGGATGACTACCCGAGAGGAAGGGGCGGTGCCCGACTTCTTGCGAATGGACGAGGCAATCGGGTCCGACGTAGCCAACGCAGGACTCACCGGCGACTGGTACGGTTGGCCTTCCAAGGAAGTGACTCCGGTAACCCTGCTGGACGATGAGGGCCGCACGGTTCGCATCCGCACCCCCGTGATGGACCTGGAGGGTTTGATTACCCCCACCGACCTGCACTACACGGTGCAGCACTTCGACGTACCGCCCATTATCCCAGCCGACCAGTGGACGCTGACCATCGACGGGGAAGTCAAGAACCGGCTGACGCTGTCTTTCGATGACCTCCGCCGCTTCCCTGGCCGCTCGGTGCGAACGGTAATGGAGTGCTCCGGCTCCGACGCCACCTTCTTCGAGTTCTTCCAGGGCGAAGGCCCCCGTCCCTCACGGACTTCCGAGGCCATGATCCTCAGCGCCAGCGAATGGACCGGTGTCCCCCTCTACACGGTGTTGCAGGAGGCGGGGCTTACGGACAAGTCGCAGTACATCCGGGCGGAAGGATGGGATATCGGCGTCCCGCCCACAGCCGAGGAGGGCACCGAAGCCTTCTACTACGACAAAGGCCTGCCCGTTCAGAAGGGGCTGCACCCGGACACCATCCTGGCGTGGGCGCAGAACGGCGCCATGCTCGAGCACCTCCACGGCGCGCCGGTGCGGCTGCTGGTGCCGGGCTGGTCGGGCAACTGGTCGGTCAA
>JAAXHX010000671.1 GCA_012270635.1 Dehalococcoidia bacterium
CCTGAGCATCATCCGGGAGTCCAAGGAGATCTTCCGGGCGGGGATGACCTTCTACCTTCACACTTCCATCCAGATTCCCGACGAGGGCATCGGAGCCCTGGTCGGGGCCAGCTTCCTCCTCACCGACGACGGCCTTGAGCAGCTCACCCCCGACAGCGAGGAGTTGGCGGTCATAGGCTAACGACGGCCGTCGCAACCCACAAAATCGAGGCCCTCATGGCCAGAACTTCCTCCGCCTCCACAGGCAGGTTATCCTTAAACCGGTCCGGTTAGTGCTTTACAACGGGGTCAACCGGCACTTTCTCGGCCAAGCCCATGGCTTCTTCGAAGAGCGCCGCCGCCGATAGGACTTGGGCCTCGCCCCTCGGCGGCCCTACGATCTGGAGCCCGATCGGCAGCCCCGACTCCGTGAACCCGCATGGTACGGAGATCGCCGGGCAGGACGTTAGCGTTAGGGCGAATGTCAAGAGCAGCCAGTCCACGTAGTTGTCCATCTCAACGCCTTCTATCTCCGTCAGGTATCGAACGTTCACGTCGAAGGGCGGGACGGAGACCGTCGGGCAGACTAGCAAGTCGTATTGCTGGAAGAATGCGGCAACTCGATGGAAAAGAGCGCCCCGCGCCGCCTGGGCCTTCTCCACGTCCCGTCGGCTGAGGGCCAACCCCTTTTCGACGTTCCAGATGATCTCCGGCTTCAGCTTGTCCCGGTGACTCCCGAGCAACGGTTTCATGTTCGCCGCAAACTGTGCGGCGCGAAGAACTTGAAAGGTCTCCCGGGCGTCGTGCAAGTCGATGGTATCCTCTTCCATCGCGGCCATCTCCCCGAGGAGCTTCGCCGCCCTTGCGCAGAGATCCTTCACCTCTGACGCTACGGGTGCGATGCCGAGGTCGGGGGTATAGGCAATGCGAGCCGGGGCCCTGGGATTGTCCACGGCGTCCACGTAGGGCCTCTCGGGGGGCGGATAGCTCAACGGATCGCCGATGTGGTGTCCCGCGGTAGCGTCGAGCATCAGCGCCGTGTCCCCGACGGTGCGTCCCATGGGCCCGTCCACCGAAAGGGTCTCGAAGGGAAGGGCCTTGGGCCCTTCGGGGACCCTGCCCGGGCTTGGGCGCAGCCCCACAACCGAGCAGAAGCTGGCCGGTATCCTCAGGCTGCCTCCCAGGTCGCTTCCCGTGGCCAGCCACACCTGCCCCGAGGCCAATGCCACCGCCGACCCGCCCGAAGAGCCCCCGCAGGTGGTGCGGGTGTCCCAAGGATTGCGGGTCTTACCAAACACCTCGTTGAAGGTGTTGGCCCCCGCCCCGAACTCCGGCGTGTTGGACTTCCCGATCACCAATGCCCCGTTTCCCTCAAGGATCCCCACCGAGTAGGACGACTC
>JAAXHX010000672.1 GCA_012270635.1 Dehalococcoidia bacterium
GGCCGGGGCCGCCGTATTAGGTGGGGCCTGGGTGGGGGTTGGCTGGGTAGGCGCAGCCTCGGGGCTCGAGGCGCAGGCGGACAGTACCGCCAACAGGCCGAGAACGAGGAGCAAGAAGATTATGGAGCGCATGGCGTAGTCAACATGAACGAAAAGAGATGGGTCAATTCTACAACAAGTGGGGAGCCGGCATTTTCGCCTGATGCCCTAGACATCTGCCGATAGCTCTTACGGGGCAGCCTGGTTTCCTGTCAAGCGGTCCATGACCATCTCTATGTGGGCGCGCACCTCGTCGGTTTGGGCAAGGCCCAGGGCCCGGGCCAGCGAATCCAGGGCATCCTTGGTGCGGCCCATCTTGGCCAGGGTCACGGCGTGGTTGTTGATGGCCAGGACGTTGTCGGGCTCGAGTTTTAGCGCAGCTTCGCAATCGGCGAGGGCGTCGGGAGCGCGGTCCTGGTCCAGGTAGGCGGCGGCCCGGTTCACCAGGGCGATTATCAAATTGGGGTGGAGTTCCAGGACGGTGGACGCATCTTTTACCGCGCCCCTAAAGTCCTTCTTGTGCCTGTAGGCTTCGCCCCTGTCGATGTAGGGCTGGGGCAAGCGCGGGTCCAGGTCGATGGCCGCGGTCGCGTCCTGTATGGCCCTGTCATAGGCCCCGATGGCGAGAAACGCGCTGGCTCGGTGGCTGAAGGCGAGAGGGTACCGGGGTTCGAGGCTGACCGCCCTGTTGAAGTCGCCCAGCGCCATGACAATCTTACCCAGGCCCCTGTAGGCCGCTCCCCGGTTTACGTGCGCCGCGGCGGTGGGCCTCCGCGAAATAGCCTCGTTGGCGTCGGCCAGAGCCCGCTCGTAATTCCCCATGTTGATGTAGGCGGACGCGCGGTCGACGTAAGCCCCGGCGTTGTGGGGTTCGAGCATAAGGGCCTTGGTGGCGTCGGTGACGGCTTTGCCCGCCTCCCCCTTGAAGTTATGGGCCTCGGACCGATGGAGGTAGGCGTCTACCAGGGCGCCGTCGCGCTGGAT
>JAAXHX010000673.1 GCA_012270635.1 Dehalococcoidia bacterium
GACAGCCGCATCCCCTCTTCGCCCTCAATCCCGTAATTCCCCGCCGACCACGGGTCCACCATCACCAGGTCAACGTCGGTAATGCCGCGCTTCGCCAGGGCCTCCCTGAACGCAGGATCTTCCTTTACGGCCTGCTCACATTCGTAGAATTCGTCCAGCATGATCTTGGGCTGGACGCCCAGGATATGCTTCCACGACTTCACGGTGTCCTCGGAGAGGGAGACTATGGCCTCGTAGGTGCGTCGGGAGTCGTTGTCCAGGAGGCAGATGAAGGCCTCCCGGGGCAGGGAGCCCGTCCCGTCGTAGGCCAGCATGTCATCCTTGTCGGGCTCGTGGAGTACGACAGTCTCGTACCTCACCCGCGCCCCGATGTCCTGCTCCCGGTTGAGTATCTCCACGGCGCGGACTATCTCGTCAGCCGTGAGGGGGTCGAGGGGGTGGGCGGTTGGGGTCCGGGGCTCGGCTGTTCCAGGGGCGTTCTTCAAAGTGGTCATGGCTACCTCCCAGCAAGGCTAAACAGCGGCGATGTCCCAGTATATATGCCCGCGGACTATGCCTTCAACAGAGAGTGGGGTGGCGACGCGTGCGTCGCCACCCCACTGGGACCTGCGGAGACCTGTAAGCCGAGTTCTGTATCCGCCTCAAGCGGACGGCGGCCATCTATCTAGGCCCGGCGTTGCCGACGGGCTCCAGCGGCCAACCCGAGGACGGGCCGGGTCCCATTGTCCTCCTATTTGGCCTTGCTCCGGATGGGGTTTGCCCAGCTAGCCGGTCTCCCGGTCTACTGGTGAGCTCTTACCTCGCCATTTCACCCTTACCCGCCGGGGCGGGCGGTATGTTTCTGTGGCACTTTCCGTAGGGTTTTCCCCTCCTGGGCGTTACCCAGCACCCTTCCCGGGGGAGCTCGGACTTTCCTCCCACCAATGGCGGGCGACCGCCCGGTCTCCAACGTCCCATGAAAGACTATGCCACCCTCGCGGGGAGGTCAAATTTAGCGGGCGTCCAGGGCCCGATTCGCCAGGGCGTCGGCGTGGCGGTTCTGCGCCCGCGGCACGTGCCCGATGGTGTGGCTTTCGAAGGAAGTCAGAAGTCTTTGGACCTGGGAGAGGAGCTTTCTAAGCTCGGGCTTCTTGGTGCGGTACCGGCCCTCGACCTGCCT
>JAAXHX010000674.1 GCA_012270635.1 Dehalococcoidia bacterium
CGCATTCTCGGCACCATGTATTCCAGGAAATAGCAGTACCCGTGCCCCCCGTACTGCACCAGCCGGTTCTTTCGAGCGATGTCGTGGGACACCAGGAGCTGACCCCCGTGCCCCTCGCTTATCAGCCATGCCAGCATGTTCAGCCGCTGCGCGTCGTTGGGCATGTCTATGTGGGGGGCCGCCGGGTATAGCGACGTCTCCTGCCCGAACACGTCGTACTCCAGGAAGCACCCNNGTATCCGCCAGCTCCTTCAGCAGCTTCTTGTCGAAGATAGTCCTGTCCAGGTGCCCGACTATGACCCGTTTGGGGTCGGCCCCCGCGTCCAGCAGGATTTCCATGATCTCCCCGGGGCTAGACTGGTCGCGGCCCGGGTGTATCAGGATCGGCGCCCCCGTCAGCCTCTGCGCCCGCACCGTAGCCCGCAGCACTTTGCGCTCGTTCGGGCGTAGGGGCCACGTGCACCCCACCTCCCCCATCACCCCAGACCTTATCCCCGTGCTCCCCACACCCCTCACCACGTCTCCCACTATCTGCTCGGCCAACGACTCCTCGCTCCTGTCGTCCATGTCCGCCGGGTGGGTCACGCCCACGTAGAACGACGACCCCATGATTACGTGCACCCCCGTGGCCCGGGAGATGCGGGTCAGCCCCACCGGGTCCCGACCCAACCCCAGGCTCGTCGCGTCCACCAGCGCCGACCCCCCGAACTCCTTGTACAACCCCACCTCCGAGACGGTGGTCGGGATGTGGTCTAGCCTGGAGTTCTCCTTGTTTATCCCCCGACCGTGCAGCAGCCAACCCAGAATCTCGATGCTGAAAGGTGCGTTGTATTTCGCCCTGAGGCTTGCCTCCTGCGGCTCCTTGTACACCCCGATTGTCGAGACCAGCAGGTGCTCGTGGGTCATGGTAACGCCCAGGTCCTCCGGGTCTATGGGCCCCAGGACCGTCTGCACCTTCCCCGCCAGGCTAACCGCGTTCATTGCATCTCCTTCTACCCGAGACTTCTAGTCCCTCATATTGAACGCCCTGAATGCCTCGGCATACTTGATCCCCTTCGG
>JAAXHX010000004.1 GCA_012270635.1 Dehalococcoidia bacterium
GGGTTGGTGACCCCGGTGGAGGTCTCGTTATGGGTAACCAGGACGGCCTTGATGGAGGGGTCGCCGGACAGGGCCTTGTCCACGTCATTGGGATCGATGGCCTTGCCGTAAGGGGCTTCCAGCTTGACGACGTCCGCGCCAAAGGCCTCGGCGATTTGGCAGTACCGCTGACCGAAAGAGCCGATGGTCAAGGCCAAAACCCGGTCCCCGGGTGAGAGGGTGTTGACTATGGAAGCCTCCATGGCCCCGGTGCCGGAGCTGGTCATGACGTAGAGGTCGTTCTCGGTCTGGAAGAACTCCTTGAGGCGCGCCGTGACCCGCTCCAGGATCTCTTTGAACGCGGGCCCGCGGTGATTGATCATCTGGGCGGTCATGGCCTCGAGGACGTCCTCGGGGCAGGGGGTGGGGCCGGGGATTCGTAGGTGGATTTTTCTGTTGGTCATGGTTCTTCTCGGTTAGATTTTAGCCGATTGCCCGCCGGGGAAAAGCCCCGCGCCCCATCAACGAAGATGAGGGTGCGGCGCTTCCCCACCTTCATGCGGGCGCCGGGCCTTAGCCTGGATATTTCGACGGTGTATTCGGTGAGCTTGTCCCCGCCGATCTCGACGCCGCCCCCGTCTATCAGGCGGCGGGCCTCGCCGGTGGAGGCGGTTACCTTGTGCTCGACGAGGAGCCGTGGGATGAAGGCGCTGCCGGTAGAGTTGAGGGAGGCGACGGGGACCTCGGTGACGAGGTCGTCGGCCTCTTTGCGCTGGACTATCCTCTCGAACTCGGCCTCCGCGGATGCTGCGGTCTCGGGGGAGTGGAACTGGGCGACGATATCGCGGGCGAGGCGTTTCTTGATCTCCATGGGGTTCACGGAGCGGGAGGCGAGAGCTTCGGTCATTTCGGAGATCTCTCGGTCTGGTAGGTCGGTGACCAGCTCCAGGTAATTGGAGAGCAGGTCGTCGTTTAGGCGCATGACCTTGAAGTAGGTGTCTTTGGGGGACTCCGCCACGCCGATGTAGTTGTCGAGGCTCTTGCTCATGCGCTGCACGCCGTCGGTGCCCACGAGGATGGGAACGAGGAGACACTGCTGGGGCCTCTGGCCCATCATGGACTGGAGCTCCCGCCCGAGGAGCAGGTTGAACTTCTGGTCCGTCCCCCCGAATTCCACGTCGGCCTCTATGACTATGGAATCGTAGGCCTGGAGCAGGGGGTACAGAAGCTCGGTGATGGCTATCGGACGGTTGCCCTTGAAGCGGTTGGAGAAGTCCTCCCGGGCCAGGAGCTGGGCAACCGTGAAGCGGCTGGTGAGAGAGATCACCTCGGTGAGGCTGAAGTTGCCGAACCACTCGCTCTGCCATCGGATATCGGTGCGGTCCCGGTCGACGACCTTGAAGAACTGGTCCATGTAGCTCCTGGCGTTCTCGCGCACCTGCTCGGCGGAGAGCATCTGCCGGGTGGCCGACTGGCCGCTGGGGTCCCCTATCTGCGCAGTCCAGTCCCCGACGATGAGGATGACCCGGTGCCCGAGCTCCTGGAACTGGCGTAGCTTGCGCAGCCCGACCGTGTGTCCGAGGTGAATGTCGGCGCGGCTGGGGTCGAAGCCCATCTTTAGGCGCAGGGGCCTGCCCGCATCGAGGAGCCGTTCCAGCTCCTCGCGCCGTATCACCTCGGCGACTCCCCGGGTGAACAGTCGTGAGTACTTGTCGGCGGTCATGGGCTGACGCTCGCGGACAGGGCTTTTCGGGCCATGGCCACGTCCAGGTTCATCTGGTCTATCAGCTCCTGGGCGCCGGAGAAGCGCATGTCTCCCCGGACCTGGGCCAGGAAGTCGACCCCCACGTGCTGCCCGTAGATGTCCTGGTCGAAGTCGAAGATATACACCTCCGTGGCCCGTTTCTCGCCGTCGAAGGTGGGCCTGCTTCCGACGTAGGTTATGGAATCGAGGGGGCGGTTCTGGACGATGGCCCGGGTGGCGTATATTCCGTCGGCCAGGAGGGCCCGGTCCCGAGGAACCTCCACGTTGGCCGTCGGGAACCCGAGGAGCCTGCCCCGCTTGTCGCCCACCACCACGGGCCCCGAGACCCGGAAGGGCCTGCCCATGAGTCCCATCGCCAGCTCGACGTTACCTTCGGAAAGAGCGTTGCGTATGGCGGTGCTGCTGACGGTGAGTTCGCCGTTCCGGATGACGTCTTGGCAGATCACCTCGTAGCCGTAATCTCCGCCCAGGCCTGTGAGGGTCGGGACGTCCCCCTCGCGGTTCTTGCCGAGGGCGAAGTCCTGGCCGCACACCAGGGCTTTCATGTTGAGTCTTATGGAAAGCTGCTCCACGAACTCCCTGGCCCGGAGCCGGGAGACCTCCCGGGTGAAGTTGATGGCGACGGTATGGTCGATGCCGAAGGATGCGATAGCCTGGAGACGGGTCTCCAGGTCCATGAGATACCGGGGCTGGAAGGTCGGGGAGAGCACGGTAAGGGGGTGGTTTCGGAATGTGACCACTGCCGAGTCGAGGCCGCGGCGTCGGGCTTCTTCGATAGTGCGCCGGAATAGGGCCTGGTGTCCGAGGTGCACGCCGTCGAACACCCCGATGGCGACGGCGGTGGATCTGTCGGGTGGGGGGGCGGCTAGCTCTTCCAGCACGGGATGGCTCTATATCCGAGTGTGACCCCTACCACGGGATAGGGGCCACTGCCAAGGGATGGTAGCACGGCGGGGAGAGGGGGTCAATTGATGAGGGCGCAGCAGATGCTACTATAGTGGTGGGGAATAAGGTTCGATCATACAATCGAATCAGGCAGGGGGACACCATGAAGGTTCATTGTGTTAGGGCGTTGTATTCGCTCACGATTCTGGGGATTCTTACGCTAGCGGTGTTCCTGGGGGCGGGCATCCTGGCGGAATCCCACGA
>JAAXHX010000005.1 GCA_012270635.1 Dehalococcoidia bacterium
CTGCCCTGCTTGCCCCTGAGCATGTCCGAAAGGGACTTCAGTTTATGGTTGTGGCTTCCCGCTATGGCCCGGCCCCGACGCCCGTTGTCGATGAGGGCGTCTACCGCTTCCTGGAGCATCCGCTTTTCGTTGCGGATGATGATCTCCGGCGCGCCGAGCTCAAGGAGCCTCTTCAACCGGTTGTTTCGGTTGATTACCCGGCGGTACAGGTCGTTGAGGTCGCTGGTGGCGAACCTGCCGCCGTCCAACTGGACCATGGGCCTCAGGTCCGGGGGGAGAACGGGCAGGACGGTCATTATCATCCACTCAGGGTGGTTGCCGCTCTTGTACAGGGCATCCACCACCCGGAGGCGCTTGGTGGCCTTCTTGTACCTCTGCCCCGAGGTGGAGTTGATCTCCATCTTGAGGCTCTCCCGCAGCTCCGACATGTCCAGGTTCCGTAGGATTTCCAGGATGGCTTCCGCCCCCATCCCCGCCGTAAATATGGACCCGTGCCGCTCCTTTAGCTCGCGGTATTGGCCCTCGGTCAGCATCATCAGGGGTTTCAGGTCCTGGACCTCGTCGAGCTTCTTCTTGGAGTCGGCCTTGAGGTCGTCCCGCTCCTTGGCCATCCTTTTCTTGACATCGTTGATCTGCTCGATGGCGCGGTCGGACTGATCCTTGATCTGCTTTTCGTAGCGGGCGGAGACCGTCTCGCTCTCCCGAGTCGATTCCTCGTTGACCTGCCCAACCTTTGCCTCGAGCGCCTGGCTGAGAGCGTCCAGGCTCGCCTCGGAGACCTCTTCGCCCTCGGCCACGAGGGTGTGGCCATTAAGGGCCAGGTCCGCCGCGGCGGGCTTGCCCATCATCTCCGATATCTGCGCTTCCAGTTCCTCAGCGGTCTCCCGTATTCGCCGGGTCTCCTCCTCGGCCTTCTCGGCCAGGGAATTCAACTCCACGTCCCGACGCCGCTCCAGGTCCGCCTTGGCGTTCTTGGC
The DNA here is from genome assembly GCA_012270635.1 of Dehalococcoidia bacterium. Next base: position 978 of record JAAXHX010000005.1, read on the forward strand.
TATGGTCTCCACGCCCTCCACGGCCTCGGCGGTCTGCTCCGCCAGCTTCTGCTTCTCGAGTTCCGCGGTCTCGGCGACTTCCTTCAGGGCCCTCTCCCGGGCCGGCCCGTCGACGCTGGTGACCGTGTACTGGGCAAAGTAGAGTATCCGCTCCAGGGTCCTGGGGGAGACGTCCAGCAGTAGGCCCAGCCTGCTGGGGGTGCCCTTCACGTACCAGATGTGGCTGACGGGCGCGGCCAGGCGGATGTGGCCCATCCGCTCTCTTCTGACCTTGGACCGCGCAACCTCGACCCCGCACCGGTCGCAGATTATGCCCTTGTAGCGGACCCTCTTGTACTTGCCGCAGTAGCACTCGAAGTCCTTGGTCGGCCCAAAGGTGCGTTCGCAGAAGAGGCCGTCCTTTTCGGGCTTCAGGGTACGGTAGTTGATGGTCTCCGGCTTGGTTACCTCGCCGTAGGACCACTGCATTATCTGCTCCGGCGAGGCCAGAGAGATGCGTATGGCGTTAAAGTTCTCGGACTCGACTCCCTTGATGTCCGTGACCATTGACTACAACACCTCTCCTTCCGATTCTTCCGTTTCGGCCTCATCCGGGTCAGGGCCCAGCTGGGCCAGTAGGTCCAGCTCGCCGCCCAGGCCGTCTTCAGTTTCGTTGAGGTCTTCATCGAGGAGCGAGTCCTCGACGTCCTCGCTCAGCAGTTCCACCGAGAGGCCCAGGCTCTGCAGCTCTTTCTGCAGCACCCGGAAGGACTCGGGGACGCCGGGCTGGAACACGTCCTCGCCCTTGACTATCGATTCGTAGGTCTTGACCCGGCCCGCCACGTCGTCCGACTTCACGGTCAGCATCTCCTGGAGCAAGTGGGCCGCGCTGTAGGCTTCCAGCGCCCACACCTCCATCTCTCCAAACCTCTGCCCCCCGAACTGGGCCTTTCCGCCCAGGGGCTGCTGGGTGATCAGGGAGTAGGGGCCCGTGGACCGGGCGTGGATCTTATCCTCAACCAGGTGGATCAGCTTCATCATGTAGATGGGGCCCACGGTTATCGGCTGATCGAAGGGTTCGCCGGTGCGGCCATCCCGCAGGAGGGTCTTTCCGAAGAAGGGAGGAATGACCTCCTGGTTAGACATGGCCTCCGTGAGCTTCGCGTTCAGTTCATCGCTCCCTGCTTCGGAAGCGTCTATGCCCATGTCCTCGAACCAGAGCTTCAGGCACACCTCTCTCGCCAGGCCGGGGTTGTCGTCCCCCATGACCCGATCCCCGTCAAACCCCTTGCCGTTGAGCCACTCCACGGCGACCTGGCCGTTGTGGGGGCCGACGCCGTTCCCGGGGGTGGGGTGGGCGTCCTCGGCCCGCTGGGTTATCCACATCTTGGACAGGGCATCCTCGATGGACGTGTCGCTGGCGCCGTCGAACACGGGGGTCGTGACCTTGAACCCGAGGGCCTGGGCGGCGAGGCCCAGGTGAGTCTCCAGGATCTGGCCCAGGTTCATCCGGGACGGCACGCCGATGGGGTTCAGCACTATGTCGATGGGCGTGCCGTCGGGCAGGAACGGCATCTCCTCCTCGGGGAGGATTACGGCGATGACGCCCTTGTTGCCGTGACGCCCCGCCATCTTGTCGCCCTCGGCTATCTTCCGGGTGTGGGCCACCCAGACCCGGACCAACTGGTTGACGCCCGGGGCCAGTTCGTCCTTGTCGTCCCGGGTGAACTTCTTGACGTCGATGACCTTGCCCTGCTCGCCGTGGGGGACCCGAAGGCAGGTGTCCTTGACCTCCCGGGCTTTCTCTCCGAAGATCGCCCGCAGGAGCTTCTCTTCCGCGGTCAACTCGGTCTCGCCCTTAGGGGTTATCTTACCGACCAGGATGTCCCCCGGCCCGACCACCGCCCCGATCCTGATGATCCCTTCCTCGTCCAGGTCGGCCAGGCTTTCTTCGCCCACGTTGGGGATGTCCTGGGTGATCTCCTCGGGGCCCAGCTTGGTGTCCCGGGCCTCCACTTCGTGCTTTTCGATGTGGATGGACGTGAACTTGTCCTCCCGCACCACCCGTTCGCTGATTACGATGGCGTCTTCGTAGTTGTAGCCTTCCCAGCTCATGAACGCGCACAGCACGTTCTGGCCCAGGGCCAACTCGCCCTTGTCCGTCGAGGAGCTGTCGGCCAGCACTTGGCCCCGCTTCACCTTGTCGCCCTTCTGCACTATGGGCCTCTGGTTGATGCAGGTGCCTTGGTTGCTGCGCATGAACTTGAGCATGGGGTAGTCCCGCAGCCCGCCCTCGTCTTCCTTCACCATTATGACCTCCCCCGAGACCGACACCACCACCCCGTCCGCAGCGGCCACGCAGACCTGCCCGCTGTCCTTGGCAACGTAGGCCTCCATCCCCGTCCCGATCAGGGGAGACTCGGGGCGGAGGAGGGGCACAGCCTGCCTCTGCATGTTGGACCCCATCAGGGCCCGGTTGGCATCGTCGTGCTCCAGGAAGGGGATCAGGGACGTGGATACGCTGACGATCTGCTTGGGGGACACGTCCATGAAGTCCACCCGTTCGGGGGTTTCAATTCTGGTGGACTCGCCGAATCGGGCTTCGATCCTGTCTGTGGTGAACTGGTTCTGGTCGTCCAGAGGCGAGTTGGCCTGCGCTATGACGTATTGCTCTTCTTCATCGGCGGCAAGGTAGTCAATCTTTGACGAAACGAAGGGCCGGACCTTGACGGTGACGCCATCAAGTTTCTTTATCCTTGTGGCCAATGCCTTGCTTATTACCCTGCCCGCCTTGACGATTGCCTTACCGTTGGTCCCCATGACCTTTTCGGTCAGCGTCTTGCCCAACAACTCCTCGGAATCGCAGGGGACTTCCGTTATAACCCGGCGGTAAGGGGTCTCTATGAAGCCGTATTCGTTGATTATCGAATAGGTGGCCAGGGAGCCGAGAAGGCCGATGTTGGGTCCCTCCGGGGTCTCGATGGGGCAGATCCGGCCGTAGTGGGAGTGGTG
>JAAXHX010000006.1 GCA_012270635.1 Dehalococcoidia bacterium
GCTACGATTTCCTACAAGAACATGGCGTGGCTCGGGCTGAACGGGGCGGTCCTGGACGCCGAGCAGTACCGGATGTACACCGACCACAGCCTGAAGATGGTCACGGCCCGTGGGATGCTGGAGAAGGGGATCGAAGAGGCGCTGAAGGAGGTGCTGGAAGTGGCCGCCGACAGCGTGGACGCGGTGTACGTGAGCGTGGACATAGACGTGGTGGACGGCTCCGAGTCGCCGGGCACGACGGCCTGCGTGTACCAGGGGATCAGGGCCCGGGAGTTCCTTTCGCTGATGACCGCGTTGGGCCAGTACGACATCGTGAAGGGCATCGACCTCTGTGAGGTGGCCCCGCCCCTGGACCCGACGGACAGGACGATGCACCTGGCGGCCCTGGGGCTTCTGGCGGTCCTCGGACCCAGGCTGTTCGAGACCATAGACATGAAGACCGGCCAGCCTACGGGGAGCGGGGGGTTCTCCTACTAGAGACGGGCAGTCTCACGTTAACGTTCGGGGGCCATTCCTTTAATAAGGGCAGGGGTGAGGGTCTATGTTAAAGGCAGGCTTTAACACGGAGGTCGAGGGAGGCCATATTAAATAAACAGGCGTTAACCTTTAAAAAGGATGAGCCAGTGAGACTATGTTAAAGGTAGGCCTTAACAAGGACGCATTGCTCCCTGGGAGTCTAGGCATAGGATGATATGCCTGACGGCCCTTAGACCAGGCTGCTCGAGACCATAGATATGAAGATTAACCAACCTACGGAGAGCGGGAAGGTCTCCTATTGGAGGGTGCGATGACCAACATCCGCTACGTGGACGTGGACGGGCACATCCTGGAGCCCGCCGACCTTTGGCTCGACTACATAGAGCCGGGGTTTCGGGACCGGGCGATGCGCGTCGAGACCGATCTCGCGGGGCTGGAATGCTGGAGCGTCGACCGGCAGCCCATCTCCTTCTTCTCGGGCGGCACGGCGGCAGACGCTGCGTCCATCGGCAAGGACCGGGCGTGGCGCAAGGAGAACATCTTCGACAATCATCGCGTGGGCTGGGCCGACGGCCTGGCGATGAACCCGCCGGCGTGGCAGCCCGACCGACGCGAAGAGATGATGGACGAGGAAGGAATTGACATAAGCATCTTGTATCCCTCCATAGGCCTCACCCTGCCCCGGATAAAGGACCCGGAGCTGAGCGCGGCCCACTGCCGTGCCTACAACAACTGGATCAGGGACTTCTGCCGCGAGGCGCCGGACCGCCTGCTTCCCGCCATGACGCTGCCCTGGGGCGACGTGCAACTGACGGTACGGGAGTTGAAGAGAACGTCGGGGGTGGGGGCCAGGGCGATGAAGGCGCCCAACACGCCGCCGGGGGACATGTCCTACGGACGGGCGCGGTGGGACCCGGTGTGGTCGGAGTTCGTCTACCAGGGGACGCCGGTTTCACTGCACGTGGGCAATGCGGGGACCACCGTCGGCAGCATCCTGTACCCGGAGTTCTCGCTGCCGAGCTGGTGGGACTTCGTTACCGGGCCCCTGGACACGATTCTGGGATTCGTAAGCTTCTTTCAGGGCGGGGTGTTCGACCGGTTCCCGGAGCTGCGGCTGGTGGTGCTGGAAGCGGGGTGCGCTTGGATGCCCTGGATCCTCGACAGAATGGACGAGATGCAGGACGTCATCGGGTTTACGCAGGAGTCGGCGCTGAGGCCCAGCGAATACTTCAAGACCCAGTGCTGGATATCATTGGAGCCGAACGACGAATTCGGTGCCTTTGCCATCGAGCGCCTGGGTTCGGACAGAGTGCTGTGGGCTTACGACTATCCCCATTCCGACTCCGCGACGGAGCCGATAAAGCACCTGACTAAACTCCTGAAAGGTCTATCACACGAGGAGCGCAGCCTCGTGGCCGGGGGGAACGCGGTGGAGTTGTATAGACTGTCGTAGGGGCCCGGGTGTGGGGGGCCGATTTCGAATGGCTATAATGACAAGGGCAGACTTGTTGTAGAACTAGGAGGAGGCTTGACGTGAACAAATCACCCATCATCGACGTGGACGGGCACATACTGGAGCCGTCCGACCTGTGGATGAATAACATCGAGCCGGAATACCGGGACCAGGCGATGCACATGGGGGTCGGAGAGGATGGAGAGGAGCAGTGGTTCTTCGAGGGCCGGCCCGACGTTTTCGTCAGCCGGGGCACGGGGGCCAACATGGCGTCCATCGGGAAGAGCGCCGAGTGGCGGCAGAAGAACCTCTTCGAAAATCCATCAGTGACCTGGGAGGAGGGTCGGGCGATGAACCCGGGGGCCTGCGATCCCGACGCCCGGGTCCGGCTGATGGACAAGGAGCAGATCGACAAGAGCATCCTCTATCCGTCTCTGGGACTGGGCTGGGTCGGGGCGACGAAGGACCCCATATTGGCCGCGGCCTATTGCCGGGTTTACAACGACTGGCTCGTCGACTTTTGCCATGCCCACCCGGACCGGTTGTACCCGGCCATCGCCCTTCCGTGGACGGACGTCAACGAGGCGGTGAAGGAGTTGAAGAGGACCGCCGGGGTCGGGCCGAGGGCGGTGATGTGCCCGGCGAGTCCGCCTCATGACCGGTCGTACGGGTCACGGCACTGGGACCCGCTTTGGGAGGAGTTCCAGGAGCAGGACGTACCGCCGTCGCTCCACGTCGGGGCGGGGGGCACGGCGTCGGGAAGCCTACTGCACCCCGAAATCACGCTGCCGTCCTGGTGGGTGCTGTCTACGTCCCAGGACATCCAGCTGAGCTTCATGAGCTTCTTCCAGGGCGGCGTATTCGACAGGTTCCCGGCATTCCGACTCGTGGTGCTGGAGTCGGGAACGCTGTGGATGCCCTACATCCTGGACAGGATGGACGAGAAGTTCGAGATTCTCGGGTTCACTATGGAGTCGAAGGAAAAGCCGAGCGAATACTTCAAGACCCGGGGCTGGATTGCCATGGAGCCGGAGGACGAGTTCGGGGCCCTGACCGCCAATCTGCTGGGCGCTGACAGGCTCCTGTGGGCCTACGATTATCCGCACTCCGATTCGTGGACGGGCCCGGTGAAGACGCTCAGGAAGTCGCTTTCGACCCTACCGGAACAGGACCAGCGCAAGGTAATGGGCGAAAACGCGCTGGACTTGTACAGGCTGAACTAGAGACGCCAAGCCCTAGAGATGGGCCTCGAACCAGCCGAGGCTCAACTCCAGGATGCGCTGCATGTCCTCGGTGCGCCTCAGAGCGTGCTCTGCACCCTCGAAGATTGCAAGCTTTTTCGGGTCCCGGGCGTGGGCGTAGAGCTCCTTGGCTTGCTGTACCGGAACGTCGGCGTCAAGGCTGCCGTGGATGATTAAAACGGGCCGGTCCAATCGCCCCGCTGCCTCGCAAAGGTCGTATTGCGCCCCATCCTCAAAGTACTTTTGGGTGAGCCTCTTGCCGGAGGGCAGGGAGAAGTAGCCCGTGGCCCGGCATTCGGCGAGCTGGGCTGCAGTGGGGGATTGGGGTCGGGAGGGGGTGGCAAGAAGCACGTAGGCCTTTACGCGCGGGTCCAGGGCGGCGATGGGTATCTCTCCGCCGAAACTGGACCCGATGACGGCTATGCGGTCGGCATCGATATCCGCGTTCTGAAGGAAGTCGAGGGCCGCGCGGTAGTCGGCGATGCGGGCTGAGAGGGTGGTGTCTTCGAAGAGGCCATCGCTGGCCTCTTCGCCGTAGCCGCAGCCCCGGTAGTTGAACTTGAGCACGGCGTAGCCGCTTTCAACGAGTCTTGGTGTAAGGAACGACCACTTGGTCCCATCCTTGCTGGCTTCGAAGCCGTGGGACATGAGGATGCAAGGGGCCCCGGGGGTCGTAACCAGGAGGTCGCCGCGTACGGTCTGACCTTCGGAGGAAAACTCGACACTTTGGGTCTGCATGTAAGTGGGATTGTAGCGTAGCGGCTATGGGATGTGGGCTGCAAGGATACCATTTTGCGAGTCGTATTGCGGGGCTGGGGAGGGGTGGGATAGAATTAAGTCCTCGGGCTCGTAGCTCAGCGGCAGAGCGGTCGGCTCATAACCGATTGGTCCCTGGTTCGAATCCAGGCGGGCCCACCAGCGTGTCCCGTACTCATAACTCCGCGCTTTAGGGCGACCTCCAACTTGTGATCCGATTCCTATTACACCTACCCACACCCCTACCTCAATCCCAACGCCCACCCATACCCCTACGCCTATCCCTTGTGTCAGTTGCAGTACACTGTCTGTTAGGCTGACAAGCAGGGCATCAGCAACTGTTACTGACATACAAACCTTTGAGTCGGGTGACAAAATCGGAAAGGTCTACCTCGTTTGGACAGACGTTCCGGGCAAAGGCGTCACCTACGAGGTACAGCAAAAGAAAGTAAAGAGGTTGTGGCCGGATGAATGGAAGCCGCTTCCCTTCGATGATTTCGCGATCACCATCACCGGTTCAAGCGCCTTGATCAGCGGGTTGGACTACGACAAGAGCTACCAACACCGGGTCAGAGTGCTGCGGGGTGGTCTATCCTCCGAATGGGCTACAGTCGATACGAAAGTACCTCTGCCTCACCTTGGTCACCAGGCGGACCACACGGTGAAGTACCAGTTTGGCGTGATATCGACGCCGGTACCCGGTGCCGAGGCGTCTACCGGCCCAGGCTTGGTCATTTCCGCAGCCATCACGGATGCCAGTGCTGCATGGAACAATGTTGGAAGCGGCGCAACCTTCACCAGAACCGATGCGGAGACTGGAGCCGATGTCGTAATCCAAGGATTCTGGGACACGCAGGTCGGAAAAGGCACAGGGAAGCACTGCGGCAGCTCCATCGCTTGCATGCAAACGGGAAGCAGCCACCCCCACCTGGCGTCGGGCCGTGTGTTGTACATCGAGGAACCGCCCCATTGGGGGCACCATGCCGATGCGAAGATGTGGACCAATGATTTCAAGAAGTGGCATAGGAAACAAGGTGATTACCAATACCTGCGCAAAACGTTGATGCACGAGTTCGGGCATGCCCTTGGCCTTGGGCACAGTCCCAGGGGCGACGTCATGAGCGGCGGGGTGCCGGTATGCGGCGCCAAACCCAACTTCACCTTCTGCGGCCTCACCGCTAACGACAAGAATGGGGTCAAGGAAATCTACAGAGGCCATGTGGCCCATCAATGAGGAATGAAATGACGGCAACAAGCGTCGTGCGAAGTCGATGCTCGGTTTTCCTAGTGGCGTGTCTCGTTCTCGCTGCCGTCTTCCTCGCGGCCTGCGGCGACGACCAGGCAAAACCGGGAACGGAGGCGCAGCCCGACCCTCAGCCTACGACGGAAACGGTAGATCAGCCCAACTCAGACTCGGAGATGCACGTTGCGTATAATCCAGAGTGGTTCGTCGCCCCCTCGTTGGAGGAGCAGATATTCGACGCCTTGGACTCGGATTCGATGGTCGTCTTGCGGGCGTCGCTGCTGTCCTCAACGGCAACGACGGAGACAGTCTCGGGCGCAACGACAACCTATCGGCCCGTGCATGAACTGAGATTCACCGTCCACGAATACCTGGAGGGCAGCGGGCCAAACGAGATTGTGGTGGTGGTGCAAGGCGACCGAACCTTTACGACGGAGGCGTTGGCTCAAGGCGAGGCGAACTATACCGCGGAACAGCGCAACACATCCTGGGACAATCAGCAGGCCGTCCTCTTCGTCGAGTTGGGCCAGCTTTCGTCCGGGTATTCGGTTGCGGCCGGGAATCCCTCCACCAGGACAGCTGAGTTCGTAAGGTCCAATCCGTTGGAGTCGGCCTGGGACTATACCGTGGACAACCTGAGCCGGGCCTGGCTGTCGGCTCAGGTTACCGCGGTGACGGACTTCGGCCAAGCCCCCGACCCCGAGTTCATTACGGACGGCGCAAAGGAGCCGCCCCCGACGATTGCCTTGGCGGACTTGAAGGCGAAGATAGCGTCTTTGAAGGCCGAGCTTGCCGGGGGTGCGGACATACCGGGGTTCGAGAGGTGCGTCAGGGGCAGGATTCTGCACGAGAGGTATTTTCGTGCATCGCCGAATACAGCGGGGGGGCTCGCACAGGCAAAGCCCCTCGCCTCCGGCGCGGCGGCAGGAACTGAAGTATACAGCCGCGAGAACAACCATCGGGAACCTG
>JAAXHX010000002.1 GCA_012270635.1 Dehalococcoidia bacterium
GCCGTCGCAGTAGGGCTTGATGGCGGAGCCGCCGCATCGGCAGAGGAACACGGTCTTGCGCTTCTTATAGGGCTTGCCGTTGTGGTCGATCACCGTGAATTCGCCGGTGACCTCATAGGGGCCGTCCTTGGTGGGTTGGATGGTGGCGCCTTCCATGGGCGGGTGCTCCTTTACTCTGCAGGTTGGGGGATAGTCCGGGGCTAGTGTATCCTGTCCCGGTTCTTTAGTCATCCCGTTCCATCAGGAAATGGGACTCCGGGTCCATAATCAGGCACGGGAGTCGACATAATGAAGTCTCGGGAGGGTATAACGTGAGCAAGAACGGGTTGAAATTCCTGGACTCCGACATGCACGTCATTGAGCCGACGGACCTGTGGCAGCGCTACATAGCCCCACCCTACAGGGAGCGCGCGCCCGTGGGGCTGGCCCGATACCAGCAGGACCTGTGCGTCGAGATCGATGGGGAGCAGATCCCGAGAGATGTCCACGACGACCTGTTCGAGGAGAAGGCCGGGCCCCTGGACGCCTACCGGGACCCCATAGACAGCGGCTGGGACCCGGCCTCCCAGGTGCGGGCCATGGACCGGGAGGGGATGGACATGGCGTTGATGTACCCGTCCCGGGGATTGTTCGCCGTGGCGACGGACAAGCTGGACACGGGATTCGGGGCGGCGATAGCGAGGGCGTACAACGACTGGATGTCGGACTTCTGCGGCGCTTTCCCGGACCGGATGAAGGGGGTCGGCATGGTGTACCCCATAGAGGTGGGGGAAGCGGCGAAGGAGGCCAGGCGATGTGCGGGCGAGCTCGGGTTCAGGGGGGTCTTTCTGAGGCCCAACCTGTATCTCGGGAGGAACTGGCACGACCCCTATTACGACCCGCTATGGGAAGAGATGGAAGGGCTGGATGCGGCGGTCGGGTTTCACGAGGGTTCGCACGTCCCGATGACGGAGGCCGGGTCCCGGTTCGAGGGGGACTACTGGCTGTTCCACACCTGCTGCCACTCGATGGAGATGATGCTGGCCGCGGTGAGCATGATAGGGGGAGGGGTCCTGGAGCGGTTCCCGGCCCTGCGGGTGGCGTTCCTGGAGGCCAACTGCTCGTGGGTCCCGTGGCTGATGTGGCGCATGGATGACCATTTCGAGTTCTCGGGCAAGATGGAAGCCCCGGGGCTGAGCATGACGCCGGGGGACTACTTCAAGCGGCAGTGCTACGTGTCCGTGGAGCCGGAGGAGTCCCCCGCAGCGATGGTTGAAAGCTATGGTCTGGGGGACAACCTGGTGCTCTCCACCGATTACCCCCACCCCGATTCCAAGTTTCCCCACGCGGTGGACATGTTCTTGGAGCTTCCCCTTTCGGAGTCGGTGAGGAGGAAGACGATGTGGGACAACTGCGCTCGGCTCTACGGGATGAGCTAGGGAGCTACGCTCCTCCTTTCTCCGGCCCCACCCCACCCCTCGCGGGACGAAGCGGTTCCCGCCCACCCGCCCTGTTATTTGATTGGGGGAGATGCCGCGCAGCGGCATCTCCCCCAATCACTGTTTAATGTGGGAAGGATTCGGGGTTTAATGGGGGAAGGATTCGGGCGCTGGAATGACTGGGGGTGGGCTCAGCATGGGTGCCCCCCCGCTCATACTTCGACAGGCTCAGCACGAGCGACCCCGCCCTCCCACTCGGTCCTTCTATTCCTGCGGAAGAGTCCCGCTCACGCCGCTCAGCACGAGCGGCCTCGCCCCTCCGACACAGGTTGTGTAGAGGTTCTTTTTACGTAACAGGAAATCCCTTGTGCCGGCCTATTGACAAGCAGGATATAGTATTAGTACACACGTTCTATTAACTGCCAGGGGAGAGGATTTATGCTCATCAGACGTACGCCCGACACCTACGAGAAGCTCCAACTGCTGGGGGGGATGGCCAGTGACGACATCCTGTCCCAGCCCCAGAGGAAGCCCAAGGAGCGCCGGCCCTATTCGGACCCGAAGAAGAACCCGCTGCCCGGCGTGTACAAGGCGTCGATGCCCAATGGCAAGACTATAAGCCTGATGCGGGTGATGTTCACCGACTTCTGCANNTGCAAGATGGACTGCCACTTCTGCCCCAACAGCCACTGGGTCCCGAGGAAGCGGTTCGCGTTCAAGCGGGAAGAGCTGGCGAGCACGTTCATGGAGCTGCACCGCCGGCACACGGTGGAGGGCCTATTCCTCAGCTCAGGGGTGGCGGGGAGCGGGTCTAAGACCACGGCCAAGCTGATCGACGTGGTGCAGATCATCCGGGAGAGGTACGGGTTCAAGGGGTACATCCACATGAAGGTGATGCCGGGCACCGAGCGGGAGTACGTGGAAGCGGCGCACAAGCTCGGGACCCGGCTTTCGGTGAACATAGAGACGCCGACGGTCGGGAGGATGCGCACCCTGAGCAAGATGAAGGACCTGGAGCGGGACATCCTGGCGCCGATGGAGTGGATCAACGACCTGAACCAGGAGAGGACGGGCGGGGCGGTCGGGCAGGCGACGCAGTTCGTAGTGGGCGCGGCCAACGAGTCGGACCGGGAGCTTTTTCACCGGATAGACCAGCTGTACGGGGAATGGAACTTGAAGCGGGCCTACTACTCCAACTTCCAGCCGGTGCCGTACACGCCCCTGGAAGAGCACCCGGCGACCTCCATGACGCGGTCTCACCGGCTCTACCAGATGGACTGGCTCAAGCGGATCTACAAGTTCTCGAATGAAGAGATAGAGCTGGCCTTCGATGAAGCGGGGTATCTCTCCATGGACCAGGACCCCAAAACGGTCATCGCCATGGAGAACCTGGACGCGTTCCCGGTGGACATAAACCACTCGACGAAAGAGCAGCTCCTGCGGGCCCCGGGGGTGGGGCCGACGGCCGTGGACAGGATCCTGAGACAGAGGCGACAGCATTCCATCGATTCGTGGCGAGACCTGAAGTTGATGGGGGTCATCAAGAAGCGGGCGTGGCCCTACCTGGCGTTTCCCGGACATCGCCCCCCGAAGGCGAAGCAACTGCGGTTGGAGATGTTCCGGGAGCCGGAGCCCGAAACCGAGACCCGGCCCAAGGTCTCAAGCGGGTCGGGGGAGGCGCAGGTGGCGCCGTGCGGGTCGACGCGCAGCTGCACGGGCTGCCCGCTGTACGGGATGCCGGGGCACCCGGGGTCGGAGAGCACGGGTGCGGCGGTGTTGGGGGGGGGGGGGGGGAGGGGGGCGGGGGGGGGCGGGCCGGGGGGGGGCGGGAAAAGAGATAATAGTTTTGGGGGGGGCCCCGGGGGGGGGGGGGGGGGGGGGGGGGGGGGTGGGGGGGGGGGGGGGGGGGGGGGGGGGGGCGCCCCTCGTAAAAGTAAACAAGATGAAGTATATGGTGGGCGACTTTGATTCGTTCTGAGTTAAAAGTTCAGTACTTTATTCTTCTTCTTTTAACACATCCATTGATTTACATTAAGCTGCAATTGATTATTTGGAACCAAACCAGTTAAAGACTTACAGTTTTACGAAAAACAATTGCATTAGACTTCCACTAATGTCGACTTTAGAAAATTAGCAGTGTTCAACAGATTGTCAAGTATGTGAATCCAAAA
>JAAXHX010000007.1 GCA_012270635.1 Dehalococcoidia bacterium
CTATTCGTTGGATAGGGACGGATGATGTCCAAGCTACTCATAAGAGACCGCACGACCGTCGGCATTGCGGTTCCCCAGATGCTCCCTCCCGGGCCCACGGACCTGGGCCTCATCCGCGAGCACCTGAACCTCGTCGAGGCCCTGGGGTACGAGAGCGTCTGGACCCAGCACGGGGTCTTCGCCACCAGCCCCAACCTGGACCCTTTCACCCTCCTAGCCTTCGCCGCTTCCTGCACGCGCACCGTCAAGCTGGGGATATCGGTGGTGGTGCTCCCGTATCACGACCCGGTGAACGTGGCCAAGGTATCGGCCAGCCTGGACCAGATATCGGGAGGACGGCTCATCCTAGGAGTCGGGATTGGGGATGGCCGCGAGATGTACCCCGCCTTCGGGTTCGACGCCTCCCACCGCGTCACCCGCTTCGAGGATTCCGTGACCCTCATCCGCAGGCTCTGGACCGAGCCCCGCGTCGACTTCCAAGACCGCTTCTGGTCCCTGGAAAACGTCTCCATAAACCCGAAGCCCGCACAGAAGCCCGGCATACCCATCTGGTTCGGCGCATCCGCCGACTCCGCAGTCGAGCGCGCCGCAAGGATGGGCGACGGGTTCATGGGCGCGGGCGCAGCCAACGCCTCCGACATTGCAGCGTTCAGGAAGGTCCTTGCCAGGCTCCGCGACTCTCTCGAGCGGCACGGTCGGGACCCCGCCGCCCTTCCGATATCCAAGCGGGTCTATCTGGCCATAGATGACGACAAGGAAGCCGCCAACCGTAAGATCCAACAGTGGTTCATGGACCACTACCACGACGCCTCCCTGGGGATGAAGGTCTCGCTGATCGGCTCCGTCGACGAGGTGGTGGACAAGCTCGGGCCCCTGGCCGAAGAGGGGCTGGACATGATCATGTTCAACCCGGTATACAACCTCATCGAGCACGCCCAGGTCATCGCCGAGCGGGTCGTGCCCCAACTCTGAAGAGGTCGTCTCCCCGCTTTTCTGTGCATGAAGCGCCATTGCCTGCTATCATCTATCCTTCGGAGTAGCCCCCTGTAGCAGGAGATCACAGACATGCAGACCCTGGCCCAACTGCTCGACGCCGGAGCCCCCGACAAAGCTGCCGTAGTAACCCCCAACGGCCCGAGCTTGACTTACGGCCGGCTCCGGGACCTTGTTGAAGGGCTGGCCTCATCGCTGTCCGGCGCCGGTCTGGCCAAGGGGCAAGCCGCTTCCATAGTCCTGGGAAACGACATCCGGTTCGTCGCCACCTTCCTCGCCGTGACCCGGCTGGGCGCGGTGGCCGCCCCCCTCAACCCCAACTACACCGAGGACGAATACCGCTTCTACATGGAAGACGCCGGCGCTTCGCTGGCCATCCTGCCGCCGGAGGAGCACCCCGCGCGGAAGGCGGCCCAAGGGCTAGGGCTGCCCTGCATTGAGGCGCAGGACGAGGGTGGCAGTGTCAGCTTGACTCGGAACGGCGCAGCCCTCGAGGGTAGGGGCCAGCCCGAAGGTCCGTCCCCCGACGACATCGCCCTCTTCCTCCACACCAGCGGCACCACCAGCCGGCCCAAGGGCGTCCCCCTCAGCCACGCGAACCTCGCATCGTCCCTGGATAACATCGTGGGGACCTACGGCCTCTCGGAATCGGACAGGGCGTTGATGATAATGCCCCTCTTTCACGTTCACGGCCTGCTCGGAGTCCTCTTCTCCACCTTCGCCAGCGGGGGCACGGCCATCGTCCCCAGCCGCTTCAGCGCCAGCGCCTTCTGGCCCGTGGCCCAGGAGCACGCCGCCACCTGGTACTCGGGAGTCCCGACCATGCACCAGATCCTCCTCTCCCGCGCCGACGGCGACGACGCTCCCCGGGGCACGTTCCGCTTCATCCGCTCCTGCAGCGCCGCCCTGGCGCCCGCCGTCCTGGAAGGTCTGGAGGCACGCTTCGACTCCCCCGTTCTGGAGGCCTACGGCATGACCGAGTCCTCTCACCAGATGGCCTCCAATCCCCTACCCCCCGCCGACCGCTTCGCGGGGACCGTGGGCCGGGGCACCGGGGTGCAGATTGCAATAATGGACGAGGCCGGGACCAGGCTCGCAGACGGAGCCCGGGGCGAGGTGGTCATCAAGGGCCCCAACGTCATGGGGGGATATCGCAACAACCCCGAGGCCAACGCCTCCGCATTCTCGGATGGGTGGTTCCGAACGGGGGACCAGGGCTTCATCGACGAGCGCGGCTATCTGAATCTCACGGGCCGCTTGAAGGAGCTGATCAACCGAGGCGGAGAGAAGATCTCGCCCCTGGAGGTGGACGCGGTCCTCGCCCTGCATCCAGCGGTGCAGGACGCCATCTGCTTCGGCGTTCCCGACGTCAAGTACGGCGAAGAGGTCCACGCCGCCGTCGTCCTCAAAGCCGAGGCCAGCCAAGAAGACATCCAGGCCTTCTGCCAGAAGCATCTCATCGACTTCAAGGTGCCCAAGACCGTCCACATAGTCGAAACCCTCCCCCGCACCGCCACCGGCAAGGTCCAGCGCAGAAACGTCGCCGCTCAGTTCCGGTAGGGGGCCCGCACCCGATGCCCCCACAACGCCGTTCCTGGTCCCGTGTCCTTCTCTGGGCGACGGTCATCACGGCAGTCATGGTCCTAGCCAGTGCGATTATCAATCCCCTGCTGGGCCGGGTCGTGCAATGGAATGGGTGGCCATAATCGCACCGCTGGCCTTCATCGTCCTAGTCGCGGCTTTTCGCCGGGGGTGGGTCTAGCCTCGGTGGCCCGGCCCCTTGCGTTGTCCGGCCCATTCCGCTGGGTTAGAATGCCCCGGCGAGACCCTACACAGCCCCCGGAGGTGACCCTTGTCCTACGACACCCTGCTCTACGAAAAGACCGGCAACATCGTCAAGGTGACCCTGAGCAGGCCCCAGGTGCTGAACGCCATCAGCGAAGAGATGGTCAAGGAGATCCGCCTCGCTGTGGATGAGGCCGACGCCGACCCCGAAGTCCGCGTCGTCATCCTCACCGGGGCCGGCCGCTCCTTCTCCGCGGGCTACGACATCAAGCCCCGGGACGATGGCCGGCCCGCCGCCGACCCCTACGGCCTCGAAATCGGCGATTACATCAAGCACTGGTGGGACCGTGACGCCGCCGACACCCAGGAGTTCACCCACTTCTGGAAGCTCGGGGTGCCGATCATCGCCTCGGTGCGGGGCTACTGCTTCGGGGGCGGGTTTTGGTACAGCATGGCCTGCGACATCACAATCGCCGCCGACAACGCCGTCTTCGGTCAGCCCGAGGTCCGGCACATCTCCAACACGTCCTTCATGCTGGCCGCCCTCTCCAACTGGAAGCAGGCCCACCGCTGGGCCCTGACCGGAGACCACATGGGCGCCGAGGAGGCCCTTCGCATCGGCGTGGTCACCAAGGTTGTTCCGGAGGCCGACCTGGACGCCGAGACCTGGGCCTTGGCCGAGCGCATAGCCCTGGTGCCGGAGGCCTCGGTGCGGGTCAACAAGGCGGTGACGTGGATGGGGCTCGAGGCCATGGGTCTCGGGGCTGCCATGCAGGTCAACGCCGCCCTGTCCAGCGTCGCCCACAGCTCCCACGGCACCCACCGGGAGGCCCTCTGGGACGCCCAGTCCACCGGTGGGCTCAAGGGTTTCCTCGAAGCTCGGGACGGCCCCTTCCTCCCGGAGCCCTACGGCCCCAAGTCGAGAAAGAAGGACTGACCGCTCCATCCCATGACGTCATAGTCATCGGCGGCGGACACAGCGCGGCTCACGCAATCCTCGCGGACCTGGAACGGGCCTAGGCGCCCAGCCGCGCCCCGATGAACTCCGGGCGTCCCATGAGGAAGTCCCCCACGTCCATGGCCCGCCTCCCCTCCAACTGCACTCTTTTAAGTGCTAGACGACCCCGCCCCGTCTGGACCTCCACCTCACCCCGGCCTCGACTAACCAGGCCCTCCTGTCCGACCTCGCTTCCAAGGGCCTCGGCCTCGACGACCTTCAGCCGCCGCCCGGCCCAGATGGTGAAGGACCCGGGCCAGGGGTCGTAAGCCCTAATCTTCCGGTCTATCTCCAATGCCGGCAGGGTCCAGTCGATCTCTCCGTCCGCCTTCATCACCTTCCGGCTGTACGTTGCCAGGGTCTCGTCCTGCGTCATGGGCTCCACCAAGCCCCGAATCCAGTCCCGCAGTGTTTCCACCAGTAACCCCGCCCCGATTGAGGCCAACCTTCCGGTGAGCTCTCCCGTCGTTTCCCTTGGCCCAATCCCAGCGCTCCTGGTGCGAAGGACCGGCCCGGAGTCCACCTTCGGCTCGACCAGCATCACCGTCACGCCGGTCTCCTCGTCTCCTTGCAGGATGGCGTTGGCCACGGGCGCCGACCCGCGGTGCCGGGGGAGCAGGGAAGGGTGAACGTTCAGCACGCCGTGAGGGGGGAGAGCGAGGGTCCACTTCGGAAGGATCAGGCCGTAGGCGGCGACCACCAGCACGTCAGGGTGGAGGGCCTCGAACTCGGCGCGCACTTCGTTCGTAGAAAGGGTCGCGGGTTGGAATATCGGGAGGCCCTTGGACTCGGCGAAGGCCTTGACGGGAGATGTCGCGGTTTTCTTTCCCCTGCCGGAAGGGCGGTCCGGCTGAGTATAGACCCCGGCCACGCGCGCTCCGCTCCTGACCAGGTTCTCGAGGGTGGGGACGGCGAATTCGGGGGTCCCCATGAACACGCACCGGAGGCCCTGGAGGCTTTCAGTACCGTTGAAGCGTCACCCCTTTCAGGCTGCGGTTTCACGGCATTATAGGGCCTGTTAAGGATAGGCGGCAAAGGGTTCTACCTCCATCCGTAGCCCTAGGCTTGAGCTCCGAAAATCCGTGAAAAATTCCCCCCTTTCATTCATTGACAAGGCCATAAATGGGGTGTGTTATTCTCTCCCCGTTGGAGGAGGACCAACCCTTTTTGCGACCCCGGCGGTTGAGGTTGTCCCGGCGGCCAAGCGGCCACGCCAGGGCTTTACAGTGATGGGGTTTCACGAAGAGTATAGGCCCGGCGCATCGGCCTAAGTCTGAACAGTACTTCCTCCAACCTGTCCGAAAAAAGACACACCCATACCTTAGTTTTTCGCGCCCAAAACAAGGGGCGCATTTTTCAGGAGGAAATGGAAGAAGGAACCGCAAAAGACGTCTGGCGCGCGGCTCTGGGAGAGCTGGAGCTTCGGGTAACGAGACCCTATTTCGACACCTACCTGAAAGGCACGATCGGCGTGTCCTCGGGGGATGGTCGCTTCACGGTGGGCGCTCCCAACTCCTTCGTCACGGAGTGGCTGCGCCTCAAGATGAGGCCCAGGATCGAAGAGACCCTCAGGGGCCTTCTGCGAAACCCCGTCACAGTCGATTTCCTGGTATCGACCAGCCCGGAAACCTTGTCGCCCTCCATCGAGGCCGCAGGCGAGTCGGTCGCCGCGGCCGACTCGGACTGGCAGGACGAACCGTCGCCCTTCCCCATCGACGCATCCCTGAACCGGAACTACACCTTTTCCTCCCTGGTGGTCGACAGGTTCAACAGGATGGCCCACGCCGCCGCCCAGGCCGTAGCGGAGAACCTCGAGTGCCCCTTCAACCCCCTCTTCATCTACGGTGACGCCGGCCTCGGCAAGACCCATCTTCTCCATGCCATAGGACATCTCGCAACGAAGCACCGGCGGGCCATGCTGTACGTCGGGGCGGAGCAGTTCACTACCGACTATGCCGAGGCGGCCCGTGAACGGAGCTACGGCAACTTCCGCAGGAAATACCGGGAGGTCGACCTGCTCATGGTCGACGACATCCAGTTCATTGGTGGGAAGAAGCAGACCCAGGAGGGGTTCTTCCACGTCTTCAATCATCTCCACGATACCAATCGGCAGATGGTTGTCGCGGGGGACAGGCGCCCCAGCGATATCGAGGCCTTGGACCCGAGGCTTGTCTCCCGCTTCGAGGGGGGCTTGCTGGCGGACATCACGCTGCCGGGCCTCGATACCCGGGTGGCGATTCTCAAGACCAAGTGCTCCCGGATGGGGGTCGACGTCCAGGGGTCCGCGCTAGAGATGATTGCCAGGCTGGTCGATGGCAGCGTCAGGCGGCTCGAGGGTGCTCTTCACAGGGTCCTGGCCATGGCAAAGGCCGAAGACATGCCCGTCACCATCGCGTTGGCCACCGAGGCCTTGGCGGTGAACGCGGATCAACCTTCCGCCGGGACCTCCGCCGATGCCATCATAGAGTCAACGGCTGAGCATTTTGGCCTGTCGGTCGAAGAGGTCATCGGCAAGCGTCGGCTGAAGCGGTACGTCCAGGCGAGGGACATAGCCATGTATCTACTCCGCGAGGAGCTTCAGCTTTCGCCCATGCGGATAGGGGCGCTATTTGGGGACAGGACACCCGCTGGCGTCAGCGCATCATGTCGAAAGACCGCCGATAAGGTTGTGGCAAGCAAGTCGGTGCGACTCGTAATAGCGCGGATAAGGGACTCGTTATTCAGCAGCTCCCGCGCGTAACCATTCCGTTCAAGCAACAAACCCTACCCCAAACTTCACCCCCACTCCGCTTCCCCCGCTATCGATACAGCCCATCCCCATTAGGCCAAGGAGCATTATCGAAACCTTTCCTATTTGGTTCTATCTCGGACTCAAAGTTATGAGAAACACTAAATGATAAGGCAGACTTCATCACAACAAAACCAGAGCTTAATTCAAATAACTCAGATGATTTTCACTTGAAAACTCATTGATCAAGCCACGGACAGCTATAAATAAGCGCAAAGAAAATCTGAACCGATTCCCTGGCCTTTCCCGGTACTATAATGATTGTACCTATTAGGTACATTAGGGTGATCATTAAGAAGGCAAATAAATTAGAAAGATGAGATGTCAGTATGCTTGTTGATCAAACCACTGTCGTGTTGGTAGGAGGTGATGGAGGGCGGGGAGCAGTCACGTTTCGGAAGGAGAAGTTCGTGCCCTTCGGGGGCCCAGATGGCGGTGATGGGGGTTCAGGAGGCTCGGTGTTCCTCTGTTCAACTAACGAGGTTAGGTCTCTGGCCCACCTGGCTGTGACTCATACGTTGAAGGCCGAGGTCGGTGGAGATGGACGTCGGGCCAATAAGATTGGAAAAGCCGGCACGGACCTGCTTGTACAAGTGCCCGTGGGAACTGAGGCTTCTTTTCCGGGTGAGATGAGTGGGCCGACACTGATGGATCTGGCCAGTAGCGACGAGAAGGCGTTGGTCTGCAGTGGGGGGAATGGGGGGAGGGGGAACCGGGCCTTCTCCACATCCACCATGAAGGTGCCCAGGATTGCAGAGGTGGGAGAACCCGGGGAAACCAGACGGGTGACTCTGACGTACAAGATGCCTTCGGACATCGCCATTATCGGAGAGGCGAACTCTGGGAAGTCAACGCTTCTGAACCTTATGACAGGAGCCGGGGCCCGGGTGGCCGACTACCCGATAACCACAGTCGATCCAATAGTTGGGGTTATGGAGTGGACATGGACCCAGTACCGACTGGTGGAGATACCGGCTACCTGGATTTCCTCGGCGGTAGAGGAGATTGGTTCGCTGAAGCATGCTCAAAGGGCTAAGGTGGTCCTGGTCCTGTTGGCTGGTGCCCAAGACTCGCTTTCCGAGGCCTATCGTAGGGTGTCGGAGGCCATGGCAGAGAAAGACCATGGGGTCGGCAGGAAGCCGAGAATTGTGGTCGTCAATAAGGCTGATGTGACTGATAGAAGCCAGCCCGGCCCGGAAGACTTTCCCGGTGCCAGAGCACACCTTTCGGTATCAGCGGCCACGGGGGAGGGAATGGCCGAGCTTCAGCGGACCCTAGTAGAATTGGTGCGAATGAGCGCTCAGGAGTCACAGGCTGCGACGGAACCCTCGGCGCCCGTGCTCCGACCCACGCCGATGAGTCCAAGAATCTCCGTAGCCAGAGATGCAGCAGCCTACGTGGTCCACGCCGGCAATCTAGAAAGGCTGGTCATGGGAACCGATATGTCCGACTGGGAAGCCCGGATGCAGCTGATGTCCCTGCTAGAGAGGGCCGGGGTCCACCAGGCCCTGCAAAAGGCCGGGGTGAAGGAAGGGGACACGATCAGGATCGGGGGCAGGGAGCTGGAGTGGACGTGAGGGTCGGGGTCCTGGGCGGCACCTTCGATCCCGTCCACAACGGCCATTTGATCATCGCCGAAGAAGCTATGGCCGAGCTCGGACTCTCCAAGGTGGTGTTCATTCCTGCGGGACGGCCCTGGTTCAAGGACGGGGAGAACGTGTCCGACATGCAGCGGCGCCTGGACATGCTGCGCCTTGCCGTGGAGGGGAACCCCAGCTTCGTCATAGACACCCAGGAGCTCGAACGCCCGGGAGCTTCCTACACCGTCGACACCATGGAGCAGCTTGCTGCGCAGATGGGGCAGGACGTCCAGCTGTTCTTCATCATCGGAATCGACGCCCTGGCCGAGCTGGGCCGCTGGAAAGGCCCTCGCCGCCTAGCCTCCATCTGCCACTTTGCAACCATGCGCAGGCCCGGCTACACGGAGCTGGACGTTGCCGCCCTGGACAGAGAGGTGACCGGCGTTTCGGATAGGGTCCACGTGCTGGACAACGTCCAGGTGGACATTAGTTCCTCTGACATCCGCAAGCGCGTGGAGCAGGGATTGTCAATCAGGTACCTGACGCCCCCGGCCGTGAGGAGCTACATCGAGGAGCAGGGACTGTACCGGGGGCCGAGCGGCTAGATGTCCAGGTTCCGCACGTTCTTGGCGTGGTTCTGGATGAACCGCTTGCGCGGTGGAACCTCGTCTCCCATGAGGGTGTTGAAGATGCTGTCGGCGTCCTGGGCGTTTTCCACGGCGACCTGGAGGATGGTTCGGGTCTCCGGGTTCATGGTGCTCTCCCAGAGCTGGTCCGGGTTCATCTCCCCCAGGCCCTTGTAGCGCTGGATGGCGATGCCCCGGGTGTCGCTGAGCCGCTCTATCATCCCCGCCAAGCCGCTCCAGGACACCTCCTCGTTCAGGTCCTTGTCCTTCTTGGTGACCCGGAAATTGCCGTAGGTGACTATGTCCTTGACCGAGGGGTAGATCTCCCTGCAGGCGTGCATGGGAGGCGCGTCGACTATCTGAAGGGGTATCGACGTGCCGGTCTCCTTGTCCCAGAAGACCTCGATGCGCTGCGGAACGTGGCCGTTGGACGGCACTTTGACCTCGAAGCCCCGGGCCTCGAACTGCTTGATCAGGCCCGCCATCTCGTCTTCCTCCGGCGCCTCTTCACCCTCCCCCGAGGCCCCGTTCCTCATCAGGCCTTCCATCAGCCCCGGCGCCACCTCGTCCGGCAGCCCCACGTCCCGCCACGCCCCGCCGAACCGTTTCAACGGCTCTATCAAGCGGGCAATCTGCGTCCCAGAGAAGGACTTTTCCCCATCCTGGCTGGTGACCTTTATGCCGCCATAGGCCCGGCGGGCGTACCACTCGTCCTTCTCCCCGTCGGAGAACTTCCATTCGGCCTTCTTGCCCTTGCTCACCCTGTACAGCGGCGGCTGGGCGATGTACAGGTAGCCGCCCGTTATCAGTTCGGGCATGTTACGGAAGAAGAAGGTGAGCAGCAGGGTGCGGATGTGGGAGCCGTCCACGTCGGCGTCGGTCATGATGATTACGCGGTGATAGCGGAGCTTGGAGGAATCGAAGGTCTCCTTTATGCCTGTGCCCAGGGCGGTAATCAGGGCCCTTATTTCGTCATGGGCGAGCATCTTGTCGGGGCGGGCCTTCTCAACGTTTAGGATCTT
>JAAXHX010000008.1 GCA_012270635.1 Dehalococcoidia bacterium
CCAGGTCTTCGTAGTCCCTGGGCCAGGCCCGGGGCTCCTCGGGTCCAGATAGGCCGCCCCTGCTCTTCACGTAGGGCCGGAACCCGTCCGCCGACTTGGAGGGGAAAGACCTCTTGCCCGCCTGCTGCGGGGACACCAGGGTCTCCCGCAGCATCACCTTCACGTGGTCCTCCCGGGCGCTGGCGACGGCGCCCCGGTACTCGTTGCCTCCCCTGACCAGGTCCAGGAGCCGGAGGGCGAGCTTGGGCTCCACTTGGCCGACGTAGTCGCCGCTGAGGGTGTCCACAAGGAGCTTGCCGTCCTGCCTTCGCAGCCCGATGGACTGGCCGCTGACGAGGCGCTTCACCGTCTCGGGGTCGCCGAGGTTTACCAGGGAGGTGACCCCGGACTTGCCTGTGTCCTCGATGAACTGCTGGGGGGTCACCTCCGACGCAACCGCCACTCCCGGCGGCCCGCCTTCCGACAGGCCCTCCAGCTTTTCGAGGTTCTTGCGGGCGATGTTGTTGGCCGGGTCAAGCCTGAGGGTCTCGGCGAGGGCGTGGCGAGCCTCTGAATAGCGGCCGAGCTGGACCAAGGCCTTGGCCGTCCGGTTCCAGGCGGCGCAGTCGGCGGGGTCGCGTTCGAGAAGCTGGCGGTTCAGATCCAGGGCGTCGGTCCACCGACCTTTGGTGGCCAGCTCGATGGCGCAGCGGGCGAGGGCGGAGCTGTTGTTGCGGGCGGTCAGGGTGTTTTCTGGTGTGGCGCGCATGGCAATGTGGGGGAAGGCCAGGGTTTGATTGTTCTACGGAGCCTCGGGGGCCGGGGCACCGGCGGGAAGCGCCGGGCCGGTATTCTAGGAAGCCAAGTTCCGGTGCTCTACTAACATGCATCGGTCCATCACCACCCCCAGGCCCGCCTCCCGGGCCTGGGTCGCGGCCTCTTCGTTGACGATGCCGAGCTGCATCCACACCGCCTTCGCGCCGATGTCGATGGCCTGATCGACGACGGGGGGCACGTCCTCGGCCCTGCGAAAGATGTCCACCACGTCGACCTTGCCGGGGATGGAAGGGAGGTCGGGATAGGACTTCTCACCGAGGATGGTGTCGGCCCTGGGGTTCACGGGCACGATGCGGTATTCCTGGCCCTGCAGGTATTTGGCTACCTCGTGGCTGTCCCTGTGGGGCTTGGGAGAGAGGCCCACGACGGCTATGACCTTGCTATTTTCGAGTATCTCTCGGACGGTGTTCATGGGGGGTCTCTTGAAGTTTGGGCAATTTTGCAAACAGATTTCGGAAAACGCAAGGGGTTTTTGGCACATCTTTTTTTGTTTTCCGTTCTCCGGGAGGGGGACAGGGCGTCCTCCACGCCCTGTCCCTTCGGCAGGTTGAAGGTAGGCTGGTGCCTTTCTCCTTACCATTGGGAAATCGGGTCCCGCCCACCTGCCCTGTTTTATTTGAATAATGGGCCGTGCTGCGGAGCGGCACAGCCCATTATTCGTTGTTCGGGGGGGATGGACGTGGAGTCCGCTCGAACCTTCGACAGGCTCAGGATGAGCGGTGTCGGGGTGGGGGGAGGGTCAGTGGTAGCGGCCGCGGAGGGCGTTGAGTCTTATGGCGATGAGGTCCGCGAGCATGCGGAGGGTGTCCCGGAAGGGACGCACCTTGCTGCCGCTCCGGTAATGCCATTCTATGGGCGCCTCCAGGACCGGGACGCCGGCCCGACGGGCCAGGTAGAGGACCTCGACGTCGGAGCCGAAGCCGTCCAGCCTCTGCAGGCGGAAGAGAGAGTGAGCTTCATGGCCCGCGAAGCACTTGAACCCGCATTGGGTGTCGCCCAGCCCGGCCCCTCCCAGCCTCACGAGGAGGCTGAAGACCCGGCCCATGAGCTTGCGGACCGGAGGCTCGCCGATGCGCCGGGCCCCGGGGGCCGAGCGGGAACCTATGGCAATGCCCGGGCCCGGGAACTCGGGGGGGAGGAAGCGGGCCAGCTGCTCGATGGGCATGGAGAGGTCGGCATCGCACTGGAAGCGGTATTCCCCGGTGGCGGTCTGCATGCCAACGCGGACGGCGTGCCCCTTGCCCCGGTGGGGTTGGGGGACCAGGCGTATCCCCCGGATGCGGGATGCGGCGGCGGTTACCAGGGCTGCCGTGGAGTCGGCGCTGCCGTCGTCCACGACGATCAGCTCCCAGGAGTAGGGCTGTTTCGAGAGGTAATCGGAGATTTGCGTGAGGGAGTCGGCGATCCTGGCCTCTTCGTTGAAGGCCGGGACTACGATGGAGAGGAGGGGCGCGTGTCCCGGGGAGGCTATAGCTCCGCCCCTTCCACGTAGAAGGCGTCGTAGAGGACCTGGACGGCCCTCGTAATGTCGGCCCGGTCGACGATGCAGGTGATGCGAATCTCGGAGGTGGTGATCATCTGGATGTTGATGCCGGCCCTGTAGAGGGCGGTGAACATGCGGGCGGCGTAGCCGGGGGCGTCCTGCATCCCGTTGCCCACGATGCTGACCTTGCCCAGCTCGGCGTTGGCGACGATGCCCCGCCCCCCGAGCTTCTCGGCGACGGGGCGGACGATCTCCTGGGAGGCGGCCAGGTCATGGCGGGAGACGGTGAAGGTGAGGTCGGTGATGTTCTCTTCGCTGGCGTTCTGGACGATGGTGTCGACGCTGATGCCGGCGCGTGCGAGGGGCTCGAAGAGGGATGCGGCGATGCCAGGCCGGTCCGGTATGCCCATGACGGTGATCTTGGCGGTGTCGAGGTCGTGGGCTATTCCGCTGAGCCTGTTCCTGGACTCCATGGGCTCGCCTCCGTGGATCAGTGTGCCCTGCTCGCGGCTGAAGCTCGACGCGACCAGGATGGGTATGCCGTAGAAGGCCCCGAGCTCCACGGCCCGGGGGTGGAGGACGCCGGCGCCGTA
>JAAXHX010000009.1 GCA_012270635.1 Dehalococcoidia bacterium
GCCCGGGAGTGGATCGCCGAGAACCGGGAGGGCCGCACCAACTTCGACGCCATGCGAAAAAAGGACAAGACCCACACGGTGGAAGTGGTCGGCAGGGACTTGCGTGAGATGATGTCCTTCCTTAACAGGCCGACCTAAGGTCGGCGTCAAGGGGTCCATCGTCCACCTGACCGGTACATTGGGAGGTTCGAAATGGAAAAGGTAATGATATTCGATACGACGCTCAGGGACGGGGAGCAGGCGCCCGGGGCCACCCTGAACGTGGATGAAAAGATCGAGATAGCCCACCAGCTGAACAAGCTGGGCGTGGACGTAATAGAGGCGGGGTTCCCGTTCAGTTCGCCGGGAGATTTCGAGTCGGTAAGCAGGGTGGCCAGGGAGGTCAAGGGCCCCATCGTTGCGGGGCTGGCCCACGCGCACGCCAAGGCCATCGACACCTGCTACGACGCCGTGCGCAACGCGGAGAACCCCCGCGTGCACGTCTTCCTCTCCAGCTCCGACGTGCACCTGATGTACCAGCTCAAGAAGAACCACGAAGAAATCCTCGAGCTGGCCACCGAGATGGTGGGCCGGGCCGCGGGATACCTCAGCGACGTCGAGTTTTCCCCCATGGACGCCACCAGGACCGACCGCGAGTACCTCTACAGGATCCTCGAGTCGGTCATCAACGCCGGCGCCCGCACGGTCAATATCCCCGACACCGTCGGCTACACCACCCCCGAGGAGTTCCACGACCTCATCTCCGGCATCTTCAACAACGTCCCCAACATCGACAAGGCGATGGTCAGCGTCCACTGCCACAACGATCTGGGGCTGAGCGTTGCCAACAGCATCGCTGCGATCCGGGCCGGGGCCCGGCAGGTGGAATGCACCATCAACGGCATCGGCGAGAGGGCCGGCAACGCCTCCCTCGAAGAGATCGTCATGGCCATCCGCACCCGGAACGACCTGTACGACATCACCACCGACATAGACTCCACCCAGATATACCGCACCAGCCGGTTGGTCAGCGATCTGACGGGGCTCCCGGTGCAGCCGAACAAGGCGGTGGTCGGGGCCAATGCCTTCAGGCATGAGTCGGGAATACACCAGGACGGCATTCTGAAGAACCCCATCACCTACGAGATCATGACCCCCACCTCCGTGGGTGTGCCCCAGACTACCCTCTACCTGGGCAAACTGAGTGGCAGGCACGCTCTGAAGAACCGCCTGGAACAGCTCGGTTACAGCCTGACCGACGAAGAGCTCCGCAAGACCTTCGAGGCGTTCAAGGACATCGCCGACAAGAAAAAGGAGGTCACCGACCGTGACCTGGAGGCCCTGATGGGCGAGGAGCGCCGCACCATCCACGAGACCTACCACTTGGAGCACGTCCAGGTGGCCTGCGGCGACCACGAGGTCCCCACCGCTACCGTGATGCTCAGCGGCCCCGAGGGCCACACCTCCACCGACGCAGCGGTCGGCACCGGGCCCGTGGACGC
>JAAXHX010000010.1:0-17680 GCA_012270635.1 Dehalococcoidia bacterium
TTTCGCAGTTGCCGAAGATGCGGCGCCCGACGCGCCCGTGCCTCCGATTCCGAAATGTGTCCCAGGGCCTCCGCCGCCGAGTATCCCGCTATCGACCCTTCCGCCGCGGCAACGTCGGAACCCCCTATCCCCGTGGCCTCCCCCGCCGCGAAGACTCCCGGCGTCGACGTCGCCTGCCGGGAGTCGACCTTCACCGTCCAGCCCCCGTAGCCCGGCTTGAACTCGTGATCGCAACGGCACAGCCTCGATAGCTGCGTGTTTATGGAGAACCCGTAGCCGACCGCCACTATGTCCACAGCGGTGGCCCGCTCGGTCCCGGGCCTCGGGTGCCAGTCCTTGTCAAGGGATGCGGTTACCACCTCTTCCACTTGGCCCTCGCCCCGCGCCTCGATCACCGCCTCCCCGAACCGCACCCGCGTTTTGGCCTTGATAAGAGGCGTCACGTACTCCCACCCCTCCCGGAACCGCTCCCACTGTCCCCACAGAGACCCAGCCTTTGAAAGCCACCCCCTTGGCTGGGAGGCTTCCAGTAAGGCAACTATATTCGCCCCACCCCTGACCAACTGCGAGGCCACCGGCAGCAGGAACGGCCCAGACCCCGAAAGCGCTATCCTGCTTCCCGGCAGCATCCTCTGGCTCTTGACCAGCGTCTGCGCTCCCCCGAGGGTCATGACGCCCGGCAGCGTCCATCCTGGAAACGGCGCCGCCCGGTCATACGCGCCCGTCGCCAGGACCAGCGCCCGGCACCGGAGTGACTCCGCTTTGCCTGCGCAGTCCAGGCCCAGGGTTAGCGGATCAAACAACCCCCAGACCGTTGTCCCCAGCATTAGGTCGATATCGGCCTGACGGGCCTTGGCCAGCAACCTTTGGCCCTTGCGATACGTGCGCCCGAGGCTTTCGGCCCGTTCCACCCTGAACTCCGTGGGGAGCTGCCGGTAGATTTGCCCGCCCGGGGTCGGATTTTCGTCTATGACCACGGGCCTCAGGCCGCAGGACGCCGCCGCGATGGCTGCGGACAAACCCGCCGGCCCCGCCCCGACTATGGCGAGGTCAACGGTCCTCATTCGTCTTACCCTCCCCGACTCCCCACTGCGTCCTCACCTTCATGCCCGGCGCGGCCCTCGTCATGCAGGCCCGCACGTTCGCCCTGCCGTCCACGATTACCAGGCAGTCGTAGCACACCCCGATCCCGCAAAAGAGGCCCCGGGGCTTGTCCATCTTCCTGGTCCTGCGAAGCGTCAGGGTACCCCCGGCCAGCATCACCGACGCCACCGTCTCACCCCGGTAGGCGGTCGTCGGGGTCCCATCCACTTCGATCTGGAAGGGGTCGCCTCGGCGGACTGCCGGTCTGTCGCCTTCATCTATGCGCATGTACTATCCCTGGCCCACAAATGGATAGGGGGACGAGTCCCGTCCCCCTATGCCCGTCCTATATGCGAGATATTTACCCGATCATGTCGTAGCTTCTGAGCACACTGCCCGGCAGGGCGCCAGTGCACCTGTTCTCCTCGAAAGTCACCGTGCCGTTCACCAGGATGTAGCGCATCCCCCTGGGCTTCTGGATCAGCCTCTTTTCGCCTCCCGGGAAGTCCGTGGCATATTCCGGCTTGTCTGTCTCGAACCCGATCTCGTCCAGGTTGTAGACGATGGCGTCCGCCGCCATTCTCTCCCGCAGGATGCCCCTGTCACGGAACCCGGCCAGCCACGCGGGCAGGGCGCTCATCTTGTAGTGGGCCTGCTCCAGGGTCAAGGCGCCCTGGTCCCGGACCCAGTGGCTCAGCAGGTACGTCGGCCAGGTGCTGGTCGTGAAGAAGCGCACATGGGCGCCGCCGTCGGAGAAGGAGGGGTGGGTCAGTGGGTGCATAAGCGTTTCGACGTCCGCCTCAGCGTTGCCGCCTATCAGCCCCGACAGGCTGAACTCGGTCTCCAGGCCCTCGTCCAGACTCAGGTCCAGCAGCGCGTCCACGGGGTCTTTCCCCTCCGTCTCCGCTATCTCCGCGATGCTCATCCCGTCGTACTTGTAGTTCCGCTCGTGAATCGTCTCCAGAACGTTGAGCTTGGACCAGTCCTTGTGGAAGTCCGTCTCTTCCCACTCGGCTATGTCCCTCTTCATGCCCTCCCGGGTCTCCTTCCGTTGCAGCCTCTCGATCCTCTCCTCCCGGGTCCCGAGCAGGGCCGTAAACCAGTTCGGCATGTCGTCGAACAGGTTGAACTCGGATAGCTTGAACCTCGGGTCTATGGGCATGGCTATGGACTGCCCGTAGATGGAAAGGCCCCGAGTCTTGGCATTCTCCACCCAGGCCAACTGTCGCTTGTACTGCTCCGGGTCCTGGTCGCTGTAGTTCAGGGCGGCGAACTGGACGGGACGGCCACTGGCCTGCGCCATCTTCTCCACCAGCATGTCCCGGCCCTGGTCGTCCGTGCTCCCTAGGGTCATCGTAATCCCCCCGAGCCCGTACTCTCCCAGGACCTGCGCCATCGCCTCGAACTCATCATCGGTGGCCACGTGGGTGGGCAGGTAGCCTCCCGTGGCAGGACGGTCGGCCATGTTCTTGTTCAGCGAGAACCCGAAGGCGCCCGCGTCCAGGGCCTCCCTGAAGAGGGCGACGACCTGGGCCAGCTCTTCCTGCGTGACGTACGCCCTGTTGGCGGCCTCCTCGGCGCCCATCACCCAAACCCGGGCCGGGGAGTAGGCGAACATCGCCCCGACGTTCACCCCCAGGCCCTGGCGCTGCAGGCTGTCCAGGTACTCCGGGAAGGTGACCCAGTCCCACCGGATGCCCGCCCGCATGGAATGAAGGGGTATCGCCTCGATGCGGGAGTGCAGTTGCATGTTCGCTTCCCGGTCCTCCGGCCTCACCGGCGCGACGCCATATCCGCAGTGCCCGATGGTCATGGAGGTCATGCCGTGCCACCCCGACAACGAGCAGTAGGGGTCCCAGTTGATCTGCCCGTCGTAGTGAGCGTGCTGCTCCACCGCGCCCGGCGCCACGATGCAACCCGTCGCATCCAGCTCCCGCGCCCCGGCCCCCCGGATGCTGCCGCTTATTTGGGCGATCCTGCCGTTCTTGATCCCGACGTCCGCCCTGTACGCCGGTATCCCCGTGGCCTCCACCACCGTCCCGTTTCTTATGACAACGTCAAACTCAGCCATGGCGCTTCTCCCCGCTAGTGTCCTGCGCTATAAGCCGTCCAAAATAGCTGTCTCCGTCATCCCGGCCCCCGAGCCGGAATCCATCCCCTCTCCGTCACCCCGCTGAAACCCTCACCCCTAGTTCGGGAACCCGTACAGCTTTGCCGTGTTGTCGCACACCAGCTTCCTGATCTTCGACTCTTCCAGGTGACCCAGGTGCTCATTGATCACCGACCGGGAGTCGGGCCACACGCAGTCCGGGTGGGGATAGTCGGAGCCCCACATGATGTTGTCCTCACCCACCAGGTCCACCATCTCGTTCGTCAGGTGCTCGATTTGGAAGGTGGAGTAGCCCTGTCGGGCCCAGTATTCGCTCGGCTTCATGCTCAGGCCCAGGTGGAAGAGCTGTCTATCGAACTCGTCGTCCATTCGGAAGAGCATGTAGGGGATCCATGCGATGCCGCACTCTCCCAGCACGAACTTGAAGCTCGGGTGTCGGTCCAGGGCCCCGCTGTAGATGATGCTCGCTAGGTACTCCGCCCCGGCAAGCTGGAACATGGTAATCACGAGGCCGTTCATCACCCAGTGGTAGTCCTCGAACTCTTCGATCTTCGGCGCCCGGGGCGTAAGCCCGACGGTGTGGAACGAAATGGGGAGCCCCGTCTCGTCGGCAACTTGCCACAGCGAATCCCAGCTTTTGTGGTATAGGGGATTCCCCGCCGAGGCCACGTTCATCTCCGCTCCCCTCAATCCCAAGTCCGAAGCCCGTCTAAGCTGCGCAGCCGCAATGTTTGGGTCGGTGGGGCTAAGGCAGGAGAGACCCGCAAGCCGGTCCGGATTGGTCTTGCAGAAGTCGGACATCCAATCGCTGTACGCGTCATAGACTGCGGTTATCAGTTCGGGGTCCTGAAGCCCATAGCCTGGCCCACCCGGTTCATCTCCCATGGCGGGCGCTGCCACTTCCGTCTCGTCTTGACCGGCGAACCCCGCCAACCCCAAGACTCCGTAAATGACCTCCCCGCTAACACCGTCCCTATCCTGGTCCTGGACCCGTAGGTCGGGGGTTCCCGGTCGCAACAGCCCCTTCTCTGCATCCGAGTAGAGGCCCGTCTCTTCCATCCGGTCCATCCGTTTGGACACACCTGGGACGTAGGGGTCCCAACCGCCGGGCCTCAGACCAATCCCCGACCCGCCTACCCAGCCCAGCAGATTGCCTTCGGAGAACCACTTGTGGCCCTCATCTGTATCCTCCACCCGGGGCATCTTGTCCTTCAGGCGAGCCGGGGCCCGGGACGTGAAGAGGTCTTCCGGCAACCAAGGAATGTCCAGATGACAGTCGCCGGATATGACTTTGCCCGTGTAGTTCATTGCGGTACTCCTGAATGCCTATTCTTGCCCGTACTCGTTACCCATTCGATCTCGCTGGACGAGGTTTTTGCGTGACTACACACCGCACCCCTTCTACCATGACGATGATCCTCTACGCCCTTCCCGCTCATACTTCGACGGACTCAGTCCGAACGGCCCCGCGCCCCTCGGACACAATTATGCAAAGGTCCCATCGGGGGAGAGGGTCAAGGTGAGGATGACTCCCCCGTGAGTCCCTTCTCATAATTCCGGCCTCTGAGACGGAATCCATCCCCGGTCCCGAAACCCCAAGCCCGTTTAGTTGGGGAAGCCGTAAAGCCTAGCCGTGTTGTCACACACGATCTTCTTAAGCTTGCTCTCGTCCAGGTGCCCCAGGTTCTCGTCGATGACGGACCGGGAGTCGGGCCACACGCAGTCGGGGTGGGGGTAGTCGGAGCCCCAGATGATGTTGTCCTCACCCACCAGGTCGACCATCTCGTTGGTGAGGTATTCAATCTGGAAGGTGGAATAGCCCTGGCGGCGCCAATACTCGGACGGCTTCAGTTTCAGGCCGTGCTCCGCAATCTTCCAGCGCTCCGCCTCATCGTCCATCCTGAACAGGACGTAAGGCAGCCAACCTATGCCGCATTCTCCCAGGACGAACTTCATGTTCGGGTAACGTTCACATGCGCCCGAGAGGATGATGCTGGAGACGAACTCCGCCCCCGACAATTGGAACACCGTCAGCGACACCCCCGTCATCACCGCCTTTTCCGCAGCCGTGGTGTCTCTCTGGGGAGCCTTGGGTGCAAGCCCGACCGTGTGGAAGGAGATGGGCAACCCAGACTGGTCCACCGCGGCCCATAGCGGGTCCCAGTCCCGGAGGTATATGGGTTCTTCGGTGGAGCTCACGTTGAGTTCGGTGCCCTTCAATCCCATCTCCGCCGCGCGATGCACCTGGCGGGCGGCCTCTCCTGGGTCCCGGGCGAACAGGCAGCCAAGAGCGGCCAATCTCTCCGGATGGGTATTGCAAAAGTCGGAGATGTACTGGTTGTAGATGTCGAAGACCGCGAGGATGGCCTCCGGATCGGTGAGGCCGTAGCCCGGGCCGCTGGGCTCATCGCCGCCCACCACCGCGCCTTCTTCTCCCTGCGTCGACCCGAAGCCGCTGGCCAGGGCCAGGACGCCGTAGAGAACCTCTCCCTTGATGCCGTCGGTGTCCTGGTCCTTGATTCTCAACTCGGGGGTGGTGGGGTGGAACATGCCCGCCTTGGCATCCGTGAAGAAGTTCATCTCCTCCATCCGGTCCAGCCGCGTGGAAACGCCTGGCACGTATGGGTCCCAGAACAACTTGGTATCCAGCCCGATGCCCGCGCCCCCAACGCACCCCAACTGTCTGTCGCCGGCGAACCATTGTTCGCCGGCATCGGTATCCTTCACATGCGGCATCCGGTCTTTGAGATGGGCCGGAGCGTTGGATGTGAACAGGTCTGAGGGCAGCCACGGTATGTCCACGTGACAGTCCCCGGAGATAACTTTGCCCGTGTAGCTCATGTTAACCCTCCGCTGGAAACGCTAAGCAATATCCCTTGGATAGGCCCATTATCGGGGCTCATAGAGGCAAAGTCCAGTTTCCCGTAGCCCTAGCGTTCCACCCTCGTCCTAACCCATTCGTTGAACTCGTAGGGCAGAAACTCGCCGGGGGAGTACACCCCGACCTTGTGGGCCCGGGACTTGATCCCCTTCTGCACCTGGTGGCAGATGTCGAAGTCCTGCTTGAGCACCGTGTCCAGGAATTCCACCGTATCGTTCGGGTCGAAGTCCGGCCTCGCGATGGTGGACGGCTCGAACAGCCACTCCACTACAACGGTGGTCTTCTCCAGCGCAGTGGGCCAGATGTTGAAGGCGAATACGTGGTCCGGCAGGAAGCCCAGGAAGAAAGCGGGCCATATAGGGGTGCTCCGGAACCGGCCCTCGTCCGCCGGGGTTATGGTACTGATCAGGGGTCTTTTCGTGGTGGCGTCCGGCGTGAAGGCGTTGCCTCCCTCTATGAGCGGGTTGCCGTCCCGGCTGGATGAACCTATCAACCCCCTCCTCACGTTCGGCTGGATGGCGCAGAGCTCGGGGTGAATAGAGGGGCAGTGGTAGCACTCCACGTTGTTCTCCTGGACCAGCTTCCAATTGGCGTCCAGGTGGTATTCCCTCCGCGCCCCGACGTCCAGGTTGGCGAAGTTGTACCTGCCGATGGTCTCCTCCAGCGGCCCGATTCCCGGGTCGAAGGGCTCGGGGTTGGGGGAGAGGTTCACGAAGATGCAGCCTTGCCACAGGTGGAGGGCGACGGGATACAGGGGAAAGTCCTCCTGTCGGAATCCCTCAGTCCCGACCATGTTGGGCGTGGCGATCAGCTTGCCCTCCAGGTCATAGGTCCAGCCGTGATAACCGCAAGGGATGGCGCTGCCCTTGAACTTCCCCGACGCGGCGCTGCACAGCCGGTTTCCCCGGTGCCTACATACGTTGGAGAAGGCGTTGATGGAGCCTTTCTTATCCCTGACCACTATGACGCTCTCGTCCACTATCTCCTGGGTTATGAAGTCTCCGGGATTGGGGATCCGCGCCACCCGCCCGACATACAGCCAGGCGTCGTAGAAGATCCGCTCCTTTTCTAGCTCGAAGATCTCCTCGGCCCAGTAGTACCGGCTGGGCAGGGTTGTCCAGATTGGTGACGCCGTCCGGGTTGCCGCAGGGTTCATTGCGTGCATACCTCCTGTACCGGCCTGGGAGGCGGCGCATGCGCCGCCTCCCAGGCTGTGTTTATCCTTGGAACTCCGGCATGACCTTGCTACCGAAGGTGTGGACCTGCTCCAACACCTCCTCCAGCGGGTACATGCCCTGGTCTACCAGGAACCCAAACCATTCCAGGTCTCCGTCCTCGTGGCAGCGCTGCAGGTCTGCCAGCTTGTACTTCACGTCGTCCACCGTTCCTACTATCCCGTAGCCCTGGTCTACCAGCCGCTCGGTGGCCGCGGCCTTGCTGGGAAAGGTCAGGGGCTTGGGCGCGTCCTCGCCCGGGTACCGGAACCCCTCGGCAAATCCGAACTGGTTGTAGTAGACCGCGTAGCTCCAGCCCAGGGTCTCTTCCGCGAGCTTGTAGGCTTCTTCGTAGGTTTTTCCTGTGTACACCACCCGGGACGCCCCGACGCTCTCCCCCAGGTCCAGGTGTCGGCCGTTCTCCGCCGCAACGTCCTGGTAGACGTGGCAGAGCCGGTTGAAGGTCTCGGGGATGGATATCTGGATGTGGGGAATGGTCCCTTCCCTGGCCGCCCAGCGCACCGTGTTTTCGCTCACGGAGAAGGCGTTGAATATCGGGGGGTGGGGCTGCTGGTAGGGCTTGGGCACCACGCAGACCTTGCGAATGGTGCCCTCGGAATCCAGTTCGCCGGGGGCGCCGTGGCTGCCGGTCCACTGCTGGGCGGGCCAGTTCTGGATGCCTTCATCGTAGGGATAGGGGACCTGGTAATACTTCCCCTTGTAGGAGAAAGCATCCTGGGTCCATGCACCCTTGATGATGTGAAAGACCTCCTCGAAGATCTCCCGGTTGTGGGAGTCGCCAGCGCTGAGGTCCGACTGGGCCGCGATGGCCTTGTACTGTTGGCCCATCACGTTCACCCACCTGTCCTGGTAGCCTCGGGCAAACCCCGCAATCACCCGACCCTTGGTCAGGTGGTCCAGCATGGCGATCTCTTCGGCGCAACGGATCGGGTCCCACGACGGCAGCACGAGGCCCAAGGGCCCGAACTTGATCTTCTTGGTCTGCGCCGCGAGGTTGGAGTAGAGGACCAGGGGCGCCACCGAGCACTCGTACCCCTCGGAGTGGAAGTGGTGCTCGGTGGTGGAGAAGCAGTCAAACCCGAGCTCGTCGCCCAGGATGCAGATCTGCCTCACTTCTTCCAGCATCTGCTGGAAGCGGTCGTTGTTCCGGGCTATGGGGCGGAGCCTTTCCCCGTCCTCCAGTATGCCCGGTATGGTCGGCAATACGAACAGTTGAAACTTCATGGAGTCTCCCTTGCTGAGTTAATCGGTCTGAACGGCGCCCCGACTCCGCCAGCCTGTTTACTCCTCAAAAGTTCAAACATGGTCCCCCATCTCACGGGATCGGGAAACTGTCGCTTCAGGAAGTGACAAGCGCGATGGTCGGCGCTCCATCATAGGAGGGCAGGGGAGCAGGGCGGCGGCACGCCCCACACTCCCCACCACTGGGCGGGGAGATGTCCATTCTTCAGCCGGACCTTGAAGGGGCCGATGCCCATCGCCTATTCGCCTGAGCTTCCGCTCCCGGAAGCAACTAAGAAAAACGGCCCCGTATAAGTGGGTGGAACATTATTCCTTGCAATTGACCGGGTCAATAAACAGATGTTCGATTTATGCGGGAATTTTCCGCTCCACCAGGGGCACGACCTCCGACACGAACCGGTCCATCTGCCTCATGGAGTATTCAACACTGGCCAGCCCGTGGTACTGGAAGTCCAGCAGAAAGTGGGCCACTCCGGCCTGGAGGTATTCCTCTATTCTCTCGGCGCAATGTTGGGGGGAGCCGGCGATGGCTACCTTGTGGACGTCGTTCACCGGGGAGCGACGGGAGTTCACCAAGCGGGAGATGCGGGGCAGCATCTCCGCATCCGCCCCCCGGTCGTCCCCCACGTTCACCCGAACGCTGAGGCATATCCCCGCCTCGGTGCCCCACTTCTCGTTCTGCTCCCGTAGCCGCGGCAGGTACGCATCTCGCACCTCTTCAACGGTCAAGTTTGCCGGCAGCAGATATTGGGCGTGCCGGGACGCTCTTTCGATGGACGCGGTGTGTCCCCCGATCCAGATCGGAGGGTGGGGCCGTTGCAGGGGCTTCGGCTCCAGTTCCATGTCGGTCAGCCGGCAGGTCTCGCCGCTGTGGGTGACCGACGGCTCGGTCCAGAGGCGTCGGATGAGCCCGAGGGCTTCATCGAAGTGCCGCGCCCTCTTCTTGATGTCGGCCCTGGCTGCCGCGAAGTCCTTCTCGAACCATCCCATCGCCATACCCGCCAGCGCCCGGCCCCCCGACAACACGTCCAGCGTCGCAAAATACCTGGCCCACACGTAGGGCGCCAGCACCGGCAATATCGCCGAGTTGGTCCCGACCAGTATCCTGTCGGTGACTGCGGCCATCGCCGGGAGAAGGGCCAGCGGGTCGAGGATGTCCCGGCGCGGGAACCCCGTGTACACCTGGACTGCGGGCAGGGTGAGGTGGTGGGGAAGGGATATGGAGTGGAAGCCGAGGGAGTCAGCGTGCCGGGCGGCGGCGATAATCTCGGAGGCCGCCGGGGGCGGGTCGCCCAGGGCGAAGGCGAATACGCTGAACCGGCCCATGACGGTCATGCGTTCCCCTCCCGACCTTGTAAGGCTTCGCTCTGGCTGTCCGGGGCCCGGTCGGATCAGTTGAAGTTGTAGAGACG
Organism: Dehalococcoidia bacterium; assembly: GCA_012270635.1. Next base: position 9,964 of record JAAXHX010000010.1, read on the forward strand.
TGCGGCGTTGTCGCAGACTATCTGCCGGGTCACGTCCTCGTCCAGGTGACCCATGCCCTCGGCGATGACCTTGCGGGAGTCGGGGAATACGCCGTCCCTGTGCGGGTAGTCCGAGCCCCACATGATGCAGTCAGCGCCTATCCTGTCCACCTGGTCCCGGGACACGTACTCTTTCTGGAAGGTGGAGAACCCCTGGCGACGCCAGTAGGCGGTCGGGGCCATTTCCAGGCCGATGGGGTGGTAACGGTCTTCGTATTCCGCGTCCATTCTCTCGATGACGTAGGGTATCCAGCCGATGCCGCACTCCCCGAGCACGAACTTGAAGTTGGGGTAGCGCATGCACGCCCCCGAGTACACCGAACTGACGAGGAACTCCGCCCCCGAAAGCTGGAAGAGACATTCCCTGAGGCCGTCGTAGGCGACGGCGTACTCGGGGGCCGACTCGCCGACCGGGGGACGGGTGGGAATCCCCAGGGTGTGGAAGGAGATGGGCATGTCGCACTCGTCGGCAGTGGCCCACAGCACGTCCCATTCCTTCTGGTACATGGGGGAGCTCATCTTGGCGACGTTGATCTCTGCACCCTTGAGACCGACCTCCGCGGCGCGCCTCAGCTGCCGGGCGGCGATTTGGGGGTCGTGGCTGACCACGCAGCCCAGGGCCCCGAGCCTCTGGGGCGCGGCCTTCACGAACTCGCTGACCCACTCGTTGTATATGTCGTAGATTGCCGTGGTCACCTCCGGGTCCCGGAACCCGGGCCCCGAGAACCCGCCGCCGGCTATGCCGAGAATCCCGTATATGATCTCAGCGTCGACGCCGTCCATGTCCTGGTCTTGCACCCGGAGCTCCGCTACCGCGGGATGGTACACCCCGTCCTTGATCCCATCATAGAACCCGACCTCCGCCATCCGGTCCATGTGCTTGGAGTGGCCCGGCACGTAGGCCATGAACCCGCCCGCTCGAGCGATGTCCTCTTCCTCCACGATCCAGCGCTTCTCGGCGCCGGCGTCGGTGGTGAAGGGCATCTGGGACTTCAGGTGGGCCGGCGCGGCCTCGACGAACATGTCCCCGGGGAGCCACGTTAGATCCAGGTGGGTGTCGGCGGAGATGACTTTGTATTCCACGGTCTTTTCCATCCTTTCCGTAGGGTTTCAGCGTCGTGCCAAATAAAACACAATCTGCCGAACACCCCAGTTTCGGAGGTCCCTTGTCGGGCGGCCAGTCCAAGGCGGACCCTATCAGACAACTCTTCGTCCCAGGCCATCCGACCCGTTCCCGGTGCGAAGGCTAGTTAAACTTGTAGGCCTTGACCGCGTTCTCGCAGACTATCTTGCGCCGTATGTCTGCGGGCAGGTGGCCGAGGCCGTCTTCCAGCGCCTTCTTGGAGTCGGGGAACACGCCGTCGGGGTGGGGGTAGTCGTTGCCCCACATGATGTTGTCGAGCCCGATACGCTCAATCTGGTCGACGGAGACGTACTCGTTCTGGAAGGTGGAGTAGCCCTGTCGACGCCAGTACTCGCTGGGCTTCATCGGATAGCCCATGTGGAAACCCCGGTCGTCGTACTCCTCGTCGACGCGCTCGATTACGTAGGGGATCCAGCCGATTCCGCACTCACCGAGTACGAAGTTGAAGTCCGGGTGCCGTTCGCACGCCCCCGAGAGGACGATGCTGCACAAGAACTCCGCTCCGGAGAGCTGAAAGAGGGTGTAGCCCAAGGTGACGTCCAGCCATCGGTAGTCGTCTTCGTCCGCGGCGTCGGGCTTCCGATGGGGCACGCCCAGGGTATGGAAGGAGATGGGCATTTGGTATTCGGCGGCCGTGGCCCACAGCGGGTCCCAAGCCTTGTGATAGACGGGCTTGGACATGGTTCCGACGTTGATCTCGGCGCCCCTGAGGCCCAACTCGCCGGCTTTCTTGAGTTGCCCGGCCGCCCTCTCCGGGTCATGGCTGGCGATGCAGGCGAGGCCCTTCATTCGGCCGGGATTCGCGGACGTGAACTCGGCGATCCATTCGTTGTAGACGTCGTAGATAGCAGCCGTGACCTCTTGGTCCTTGAACCCGGGCCCCGAGAAGCCGCCCCCGCCAATGCCGAGAATCCCGTAAATGACCTCGGCGTCCAGGCCGTCTATGTCCAGGTCCTTGACTCGGAGGTCGGGGTCCGAGGGGTGATATACGCCGTCCTTGATGCCGTCGAAGAATCCAACCTCGGCCATCCGGTCCAGGTGCTTGGACTCGCCCGGCACGTAGTCGCCGAAGGCGCCGGTAAGGCCCCCACCCCCGACCCAGCACATGAACTCCCCTTCGATCTCCCACTGCGCCTTGCCGTTGTTCCTGCTGACGTAGGGCATCTTGTTCTTCAGGGCGTCGGGCGCTCCTTTGACGAACATGTCCCCCGGCAACCAGGTGACGTCCATGTGGGTATCGGCAGTGATGATGTTGTAGTCCATCTGGTCCTCCTAAATGCGTCGAGCGTAATGGCCGTCCCCTCTAAGCGGCTATGTTAAGAACCTGGTGGGGCCTAGTCAATCCCGGTTGCCCTACGCCAAGGCCGGCGGGAACCGCGCCCTTATCCCCTGTTGTCCTTAATTCGTTCTTCGTCCGTTGTCTCCACCCCTGTGGATAAGGCATGACCCGGCGCCCGGTCAGTTGAACCGGTATAGCTTGGCCGCGTTATGGCAAGTGATCTTGTCAATGACTGGCTGGCCCAGGTGGCCGAGGTCCTCTTTGATAACCCTCTGGGAGTTGGGCCACACACCATCGTGGTGGGGATAGTCGGAGCCCCACATAACGTTGTCCTCCCCGATGGCTGCAATGGCATCCGCGCCAGGACTCTCGTGCTGGAACGTGGAATATCCCTGCCTTCGCCACAGCTCGCTGGGCAGCATGCTCAGGTTTATGTGGAACAGGCTCTCCTTGTATTCCTCGTCCATCCTGTAGAGGACATAGGGTATCCAGCCAATCCCGCACTCCCCTAGCACGAAGTCAAAACCCGGGTAACGGTCGCAGGCCCCGCTGAACGCCATGCTCGCCAGGAACTCCGCCCCAGAGAGCTGGAAGATCACCATCAGGATCCCGAAGTCCACCCATTCCAGCCTCTTCCGATCTTCGGGATCGGGCCTGCGGTGTCCGATCCCGAGCGTGTGGAAAGAGACCGGCATCCGGCACTCTTCCGACACCGCCCAGAGCGGGTCCCATGATTCGTGATATATGGGCTTGACTGCTTGGCTTACATTTATCTCGCCACCCCTCAACCCCATTTCCGCGGCCTTCCTGAGCTGGTTCGCGGCCACCTGCGGATCGTGGCTCGTGAGGCATGCCAGCCCGGCGAACCGGTCGGGGTGGCTGCTGCAGAAGCCCGCCAGCCACTCGTTATAGATGTCGTATATCAAGACCGTACGGTCGGCGTCGGTGATCCCATAATCGTTCGGCCCGACGGGGAAGCCTCCCCCAAGCCCGAGAATGCCGTAGATGACTTCGGCCTGTATGCCGTCCAGGTCCTGGTCTCCCAACCGGAGGTGAGGGGTTGTGGGGTGGAAATCGCCCTTGTCTCCGTCGGCGAAGAAGCCGGTAGCCGCCATATCGTCAAATTGCTTGGAAAGTCCTGCTTCGTAAGGCTCCCACGTAGACTTCAGGCCCGCACCTGCCACCCAGCCCAGCACCTGCCCGTCCACCTTCCACATACTTCCCCTGTCCGACTCCTCCACCCGAGGCATGTGCTGCTTGAATTGCTCGGATGCGTTCGAGACAAACAGGTCAGCCGGAAGCCAGGGAATATCAATATGCGTGTCCGCCGAAATGGTCGTGTACTCCATCGCCGTCCCTCCTTCTTCCGGCGAGTATCCCATCAGGGGAAAAGGGTGTCAAACAGGCTGTTATAATGGCCTCGTCGGTCACCGGCAAAAGCATCAACCGGGAGGAAATCATGGACCAGGATGCAAAGAAAAGCGCTCTCAGGATGATCCCGTACGGAATCTATGTAATGACCGCCGAGGGCAAGGATGGGTCCGTTGCAGCGGCTACGGTGAACTGGGTGACCCAGGCCTCCTTTGCCCCGCCCCTAGTGGCGGTGGGGGTGAAGGCCGATTCTGGCGCCCACGCCATAGTCAAGGACAGCGGCAGCTTCGTGCTGAACATCCTGGGCAAGGGGCAGCAAGGCCTCGCCTTCAATTTCTTCAAGTCTCACGAGAGGGACGGCAACTCCATAGGCGGCGAGTCCTTCCAGGCAGGAAGCTCCGGGACCCCAATTCTCGACAGCGCCCCGGCATGGGTCGAGTGCAAGCTGACCGACACCATAGAGAAGGGCGACCATTCCATCTTCGTCGGCGAGGTCATCGAGGCGGGGACCCCCGGCAACCTGGGCGAGGGCCGCGTCGACAACGCCACCCTCTGGATGCAGGACCTGGGCGACAAGGTCTTCTACGGCGGCTAACCGGCATGTCGATTATCGACCACGAAAGCGCAGCCGAAGAGACCCGTAGGCCCGGGTACCGGCGAAGAAGGCTGTCCGGCTACGAAGACGGGTTTCAGCTAACCTTCGACTATCACATCGTGGACCCGGGCTCGGGGGCGCCGCCCCACCACCACGACATTGATGAGCTGATAGTCGTGCTCGAAGGGGAGGTTGAAGCAGTGCTGAGCGGCGAAACGCACCGAGCGTTGCCCATGCAGACCATCGCCATCCCGAAGGACGCTCACCACGGGTTCACGGTGGTCGGCTCAAGCCCCGCGAAGCTGCTGATCTTCTTTCCGGTGACCGAGGCCTTTACCGAAAAGCACACGACTTACCTGTAAACTAGCAGGCGTCCTCGCCCCCTTAATAAAAGATAAAGCGGCGGTTGGCCGGGCCAACCGCCGCTTTATGCGTTTCATGCTTGAGGGACTAGCCCACGGCCGGGGCCCTCTCCTCCTGGTGTCGGGCCTGGAAGGCGGCCATCGCGGCGTCCGCCTTTGCGAAGTCGGCTTCCGAGAAGTTGTAGAGCAGAGCGCCGCCGTACATGATGTTCCTGGCCGTCTCCCGGGAGGCTACATCGAGCAGGTTGTTGGAGACGTTGGGGAAGTTGGAGTCGAAGTGCGGGTAGTCCGTTGACATGCACATGTGCTCCGACCCGATGAGGCTCGCCGTGGGTTCGATCTCCGGCTCCGAGCCCTCCACCGCGGCCCAGCAGTTGCGCTGGAAGTACTCCTTGGGGGTCATGGACAGGTAGGGGGCGTGGGTCTCCCGGTAGTTCGGGTAGTCCCACTCGATGCGGGTCAGGAGGCCCGGCACCCAGGAGTTCTGCGCCTCCAGGTAGCCGACCCTGAGCCTGGGGTGAAATTCGAACACCCCGCCGATGATCTGGGCAATCATCGCCTGCTGCATCTCTATCCAGTGGCTCGCCACGTGCCGGTAGAACCGGTTCTCACCGTAGAGTCGGTTCATGTAGGAGTACCAGGGCCCGGTGCCCTCGTGGAAACCCCATGTGACGTCCAGGTCTTCGTGAAGGGAGTAGAGGGGGTCCCAGTAGTTGGAGTGCCAGTAGTGCCCGTTGATCAGGTTGGGCCGCATAAACGAACCCACGGCCCCCAACTCCGTGACCGACCGCAGCAACTCCCGGCATGCCAGATTGACGTCGTGGGGGGGCAGCATGGCGGCGAACTTAAGCTGGTCGGGGCTGTACTGGCAGAACTCGTGAAGCCAGTCATTATAGGCCCGACACAGCGCATAGGACAGCAGGGGGTCCATGTCGTCCCGGGCCAGGAGGTTGAGGCAGGAGGTGGGGAACAGCACCGCGATGTCGATCCCTTCCATCTCCATGGCCATGACCTGGGCTTCCTCGTTGTATTTCCGCTCCAGGGCGAAGTCCATGCGGCCCGTCTGGACAAGCCGCGAGCTGGTCAGGCTGCCGAGAGAGGGGCTCAGAATCGACGCGTCGGCGTTGTTGGGCCGGATGGGCTTGCGGTACTGGGAAAGCTCGGTGTCCTCTGACGGGTGCACGCCGTCGATGTACCAGTTCGCCCTGGCGCTGCCGTCGGCGGCCACCATGGACGAGACCCGGTCCTTGAACTTGGGGTCCAGGTACCTGTCAAACAGGTCCTGGGGCTCCATGATGTGCATGTCGCAGTCCACGAACCTCATTCCGTCTTTCATATCTCAGACCTCCTTCCCTCTCGGCCGTGAATCCTATGTCCAGATTGCTATTACAGGAGACCAGGGGCACGATTGGTGCGTAGCATACTACGGATGGGGGCTTACAGCACGGATTTTAAATGCCGGCCCGTGTCCCCTCTCTACCCGGCCCTTCGGTGACAGTTGCAACCAGGGGCAACACGCTTAGTTGAAGCCGTACATCCGGGCACAGTTGTCCCACAGGATTGCGCGCTTGAACTCCTCCGACAAAGGCATCTCCAGGAACACGTCCGTCGCTTTCGGGAATTTCGAGTCGTTGTGTGGGTAGTCGGTGGAAAACACCACCGTGCTCCCTAAACCCGAGGCCTCCACGTAGGCTGCCGGGGTCTCGTCAACTTCCACGGATACGAAGCATTGCCTCAAGAAGTAGTCCCGGGGCTCGAGGCGCAGTTCCGGCGACTCGAAGCGGCCTACAAGCTCGTTGTGCTCATCCAACCGCCAGATAAGCCAAGGGGCCCAGCCGCAATTGCCCTCAAGGAAACCTACATTCAGATTGGGGAACCGCTCCAGCACACCCCCACCGATCAGGCTGACGACGGCCAACATCATGTTCACGGGATGGCATACGGTGTGATGCATCATAAAGGTCTCGAGCCTGTCGCCCACCTGGGGCAATAGAGCGCTGGCGCCTTCGTGGAAACCCAATGGCACTCCCAGGGACTCGATCTCCGCCCAAAGGGGGTCGTAATAGGTGTCGTGCCAGTTGCGCCCATTGATTATGTTGGGCCTAATGAAGATGGCCTTCATCCCCTGGCCATGGACGCTGGCCCGGGCCTCGGTAACGGCGGATTCTACGTCGAAGGCGGACACCATCGAAGCGCCGTACATGCGTTTGGGTGCAATGGAGCAGAAGTCCTGCATCCATCTGTTGTAGGCGGTGGCGATGGCAGCGCCAAGGGCGGGGTCCATGCCATCCACGGCCAGTGTGTACAGCCCGCGACTGGGGTAGAGGAAAGCCACGTCCAGCCCTTCCAGGTCCATGGCCCGGACCTGGGTTGCCGAGTCCCAATTCCGCTCATAGGAATACCTGTATACGTCGTCCTGCTCCTCGGCTATATGCTTTTGCCAATCGAAATAGCGGGGGCTTGACCTCCAGTATGGGACGTTCTTACCGCTCACTTCCATCATCATGTCTCCCTGGAACCGGGTGAGGCCCCTGGGCGCCCGGTCTCGAAAGCTGGGATCGATGTAGGTCTCCCACAGGTCCACCGGTTCGATGACGTGCATATCGGAGTCCATTACCTTGAAACCGTTTCTCGCCATGACTGCCCCCAATCACTGTCGGCACCGACTCTCGACCCCGGCTAACGTGCAGACTAGACCCCGGCTTATGGGGTGTCAAGCGTGAGAGTGGTTGCTATAATGACGCCCCGAAGAGTCGGGTCGGAGGCCGGTTTTTCCTGGTAGGAGCGCATGACATGAACTTGGGTTTCATAGGTGTCGGGAACATGGGCGGCCCCATGGCCCGTAACCTTCTCGAAGACGGGTACAAGCTGAAGGTGAACGACGTCAACCGGGAGGCGGTGCGGCCCCTGGAGGAGATGGGCGCCGA
>JAAXHX010000010.1:17770-26523 GCA_012270635.1 Dehalococcoidia bacterium
TGGACGCCCCGGTGAGCGGCGGGGAGGTCGGGGCCACCAACCGGACGATGATAATCATGATCGGCGGGGACAAGGAGATCTTCGACAGGGTGAAGCCCCTGCTGGACCACCTGGGGAGCAACATCCTCTACACGGGGGCGATAGGCAACGGCTCGGTGTGCAAGCTGGTGCACAACGTGATGGGCGCAGCCACCCGGATGGTGGTGCTGGAGGGAATGACGCTGGGGGTTAAGGCCGGCGTGGACGCCGAGACCCTCTTGAAAGCCGTGGGCGGCGGCATGTACGGAAAGGCCTCTCCCGTCGGCGGCCTGGAGAACGACCTCCTTTCCGGTAAGTTCGACCCCGCAAGCTTCGCCCTTAAGCTCTCCCAGAAAGATACCTCGCTGGCCATACAACTGGCCCGCGAAGTGCGGGCCCCCGTGCCCCTGTCCAGCCTGGCGGAGCAGATACAACTGGAAGCCATGGACCGGGGCTGGGGCAACAGGAACTTCAACGCTTCGGACCTGATTATCGAAGAGCGGGCAGGGGTAAAGGTGAGGGGGTCGGGGGCGGGCCCGGAATAAGCGGCGCCCACATTCATGCTCGCCAGGGTTAGAAGCTGCGCAGTTGTTGGCCTGGAAGGGGCCATCGTTGAAGTCGAGATAGACATCTCCCCGGGACTGCCGGCGTTTACGATCGTCGGTCTGCCCGACACCGCGGTGCAGGAGTCCCGGGAGAGAGTGAGAGCGGCTATCCGCAACTCGGGCTACCAGTTCCCGATGAAGCGCATAACCGTCAACCTGGCCCCCGCCGACCTCCGAAAAGAGGGCCCTGCCTACGACCTGCCCATCGCCGTGGGCATCCTGATGAGCTCGGGGCAGGTGGAGACTGACACCTCAGAAATGATATTCCTGGGCGAACTTTCGCTGGAGGGGTCGGTCAGGCATACCCATGGAGTCCTTCCCATGGTGGGCATAGCCAAGGACAGGGGATTCCGCAGCGTGTTCGTCCCCGATCACGACAAGGCCGAGGCCGCCGTGGTGGAAGGCATAGACATTTTCCCCGTCGCCACTCTGGCCACTCTGGTAAACCATCTTCGGGCCGACCACTCTCTAGCTCCTTACCGGGGAGATGGGGACCCGTCTGGTGACGCCGAGCCCGACTTCTTCGAGTCCGACTTCGCCCACATCAAGGGACAGGAGCACGCCAAGCGGGCCCTAGAGATCGCTGCGGCCGGGGGCCACAACATCCTGATGACGGGACCGCCAGGAAGCGGCAAGACCATGCTGGCCCGGTCCATGCCGTCGCTGCTGCCCAAGATGTCCCCGGACGAATCGCTGGAAGTGACCAAGATATACAGCGTGAGCGGATTGCTGCCCTCGGAGGCGGCACTGATGAAGCAGAGGCCCTTCCGGTCTCCCCACTACACCATCTCCCATGCCGGCCTGGTGGGCGGGGGCAGGAGGCCCGGGCCCGGTGAGATAAGCCTGAGCCATCGAGGCGTCCTATTCCTGGACGAGTTGCCAGAGTTCGGGCGGAACACGCTGGAAGTGCTGAGACAGCCCATCGAGGACAAGGTGGTCACCATCAGCCGGGCCCAGGGAACCGTTACCTTTCCCGCCAACTTCATGCTGGTGGCAGCGATGAACCCGTGCCCGTGCGGCTTCTACGGCGACTCGATCAGGGAGTGCTCCTGCGCCGCGGGGCTCGTGGCCCGGTACCAGAAGCGGATCAGCGGCCCACTGCTGGACCGCATAGACATGTTCGTCGAGGTGCCGAGGGTCGATTACGAGAAGCTGATGAAGACGGACAACGCGGAGAACTCCCGGCAGGCCAGGCAGAGGGTGGAAGAGGCCCGGGGTCGGCAGCTGTCACGCTTCGAAGGCACGACCCTGGCCTGCAACGCGGACATGGGCCCCGCGCAGGTGAAGGACGTATGCGCCCTGGAGGACGGGGCCCGGGGTCTGCTTCAGCAGGCGACCCGGCAGTTGCAGTTGTCCGCCAGGGCCTTTCACCGGATACTCAAGCTCTCGCGGACCATCGCCGACCTATCCGCTTCCGAGAGCATACAGGTGGGCCACGTGGCGGAGGCGGTGCAGTACAGGCCCCGGGGGCTGGGGTAACCTAAAGCGGGTCCTCGTTGTCAAGATGATTATTGACGGCGTCCTGGGCTGCCTCCAAAATGGGGTGCAATAGAGAAAGGGTACGTGCGATGGTCGCTTCACGGGAGAAATTCTCAAGCCAGGCCTCTCCGGAGTTGCTGGAAGGCATGAGGGAGATCGCCCGAAAGGAAGGCCGGTGCCTTCAGGCCGTGCTGGAAGACGCCATGCGGCAATACCTGGAGATCAAGGCGCAGCAGTCGCCCAACTCGGAATTCATGTCTCACTATCAGGCCAGCGTTGCGAAGAACCGTAGACTCTATGAACTGCTCGCCCAGTGAGACGCTGGTTTCCCTCCACTGAAGATGCTATTGCAGTCCACGAGGACCAGATAGCACGGTTTGGAGGCAGTTTGGGCCTGCGGGACCGAGGAGCACTGGAATCCGCAATCATGCGGCCCCAGATCGGCTACTACGACGAGGTGGTGCAGGAAGCGGCGGCGATGATGGAAAGCCTCGCCATGAACCATCCCCCTTCATCGACGGCAACAAGCGGGTCGCCTTCGCCGTCACGGATGCCTTCCTGAGGATGAACGGCCACTTCATAGACTGTTAAAACGAAGAAGCCTATGCCTTCTTCATGCACCTGTTCGATACGGACAATTTTCGGTTTGATCAACTGAATTCCTGTTCGAGCAGAAGGTGAGACCCCTCTCAGGCTAGGGGAGGACTCCCAAGACCCTTGCATATCTCCAAGTTACACTCCCTCTACTATTGAGACGACCTTCTATTCCCCTCCCTCTCATACTTCGACAGGCTCAGCACGAGCGGCCCCGGTTCCTCCAGGAAAGGTTGTGAAAAGGTCTCGTCCCCGGATTTCCCTAGCGAGGCCTTTGCTATAATCGCCGAAGCCCTTGGGCCCGGTCCAATTCCTAGCCCTACCCAAATACCCCATGCCCCACGACCATAAAGAGACCGGTTACAAATTCTGCGTCCGGTGCGGAGGACGGCTGGGACTCAAGCTGGTGAAGGTGGGGGAGCCCGAGAGGCTGGTCTGCGGGTCCTGCGATTACATCCAGTACCTAAACCCGAGGGTCGCCTCGGGGGCGATTGTCAGGCAAAAGGGCAAGCTCCTTCTCCTTCGGCGGGGAATCGAACCCGCATACGGGAAGTGGGTCTTCCCCGGCGGGTTCGTCGACGCCGGCGAGACTCTGGAAGGGGCAGCCATACGGGAGTCCATGGAAGAGGCCGGGATTACAGTCTCCATAGACGGGCTGATTGGGGCCTACTCCTACGACGGCTCGCCGGTGGTGATCATCGTGTACGCAGGTACGATTGTCGGGGGGGAGCCCCGGGCCCTGGATGAGTCCATTGGTATAGCGTTCTTCGACCGGGAGGAGATCCCGTGGGACGACCTGGCATTCCCCAGCACCCGGGACTCGCTCAAGGAATACTGCGACCGGTTCTGGCGATAGGAGGCAAAGGTGAAAATTGACGTAAGAGTGATGGAGCAGGCCCTGGAACTGGCTCGGACCGCCGAGACTCACGGGGACGTGCCCGTAGCGGCGATTGTCCTGAAGGACGGTGAGATAATCGGGCAGAGCGAGCCGCGGGTCATGGTCGACTCCGACCCCACCGCCCACGCCGAGCTCCTGGCAATACGGAACGCCGCCGCAAATCTCGGCGGCCCCTACCTGGCCGGATGCACCATGTACATCACCTTCGAATGCTGCCCCATGTGCTGCGGGGCGATCATGAACTCGGGCATAGACACTCTCATCATCGGGGGGCGGTTCGAGGGAGAGCATCGGACATACGGCGGGTATTCGGTGTCGGGGCTGCTGGGACTGTCGGGGGCCGACGGGAGGATCGCCCTGACCGAAGGGGTGATGAGGGAGACCTCCCAGGCGCTCTTCACCCCCGAGAAGCGGGACGACTGGCTGGACCGGATGCGGGGCAACAACCCCGGGTGGGGCAAGCAATAGAAACCAAACACAAACGCCTCCAACAAGTCCAGGGCGCTTGACTTCCATAGAGAACATCGGCCGCAGCGTTGGCGGGCGCTATTTCCCGGCGCTGGGTCACCGGGACTTCCGGCTGCTGTGGGTGGCGATTCTGGCGTCGGACTCCGGGACGTGGGCCCTGATGACCGTGCGGGCCTGGATGGCCCGGGACATAGCCGAGCAGTGGAGCGACCTTTGGGTCGGGATCACGGTATTCGCGGGCATGATCCCCTTCATCCTAGTTCCGCCCATAGCCGGTTATCTCGCCGATCGGTTCGTGCGCAAGCACGTCCTGGCGTCCACCTTTGTGCTGGCCCTGGCCCAGTGCCTTGCCCTCACCGTGCTTTCGCTGGCGGGCCTGCTGGAGCTGTGGCACCTGGTGGCGCTCTCCTTCATCAACGGCTCGGCGAGGGCCATACAGACGCCCACGGCCTTCTCCCTGGTGGCGAACCTGGTGCCCCGGGACCTGATGATCAACGCCTACGCCCTCAATTCGGCGACCTTCCACGCGTCGAGGCTCGTGGGGGCCGGGTTGATCGCCCCGCTGCTGGCCGTCATCGAGCCCGGGTGGGTCTTCGCCGCCTGCAATGCGCCCTTCATCCTGAGCCTCATACTTGCCCTGGGCATCCGAACGGTGTCTTCGGGGGCCATGGAAAAGGGCAAAGGAATGCTTGGCAACCTGGTCGCGGGTTTCAGCTACGTTTACAGAAGGCCCGCCCTGACCATGATCGTCTTGCTCATAACCTTCCACTGCGGGCTGACCATGTCCTTCGAGGCCCTGCTCCCGGTCATCTCTCAAGAGCGTTTCGGGTGGGGTGGGAGTGGGGTCGCATACCTGATGATGGCCGTCGGGGCGGGGGCCATGGTGTCTTCCATCTACCTGGCGGGAATCCGAACGGAGAGGCTGCGAGGGAGGCTGCTTCTAATTACGGGAGCGCTCAGTGCCCTGGCGCCCCTGGCCCTTGCCGTCGCTCCCAACATGGCCATAGGCATGCTGGCCACCGGGGCGATGGGGGCGATGCAGACGGCCTACATGGTAATCACCCTCACGATGATGCAGTCCATGGTCCCCGACGCCGTTCGGGGCAGGATATCGAGCATCTATATAATTCACGCCGGAGGAATCATGTCCTTTGCCAACCTGAGCAACGGCGCGCTGGCGGAGCTCGCAGACCCCGCCTGGCTCCTGACCATCGGCGGCCTGGCGTTCCTCGCCGTGACCGTGGCCAGCGGCGTCGGCCCGACGATGCGACGCATCTACTGGTCGGGCAATCCCGCTCCCGCCCCGACCTAGAGGCCCGCCTTTCCATTAGTGCATTCCTCCTCCCGTCGGCATTCCCTTGTTACCTAAAGGGCATCTGTCTATGATGCGCGTGGATTTTCCGCGGCCCTGAAAGGCCCTCAGGAGGGGAGCCCGAATGCCGGTCCGCCGACCCCGAATCTTCTACGGATGGTGGATAGCCATCTCCTTCTTCTTCATCAACTTCTACTGGTCGGGGGTGATGGGGTCGGGGTTCACGGCCTTCTTCAACCCGTGGAAGGAGAGCTTCGGACTGTCCAGCGCCGCCACTTCCCTCGCCTTTTCCATGCAGCAGGGGATGGCGGGGGTCGGCTCGGTGATAGTGGGGCTCTTGTTCGACCGCATTGGCGGTCGGGCGCTGATGTTCTTGGCTACGGGTCTGGGAGCCGGCGGGCTGCTGCTCCTCGCCGTCAGCCGCTCTGCCTGGAGCTTCTACATGGACTTTGCCATCCTGTCCGTGGGCTGGACCATATTCTTCGCCGGCATCGGCCCTGCACTGGCCGCGATCTGGTTTCGCAAGCACCGGGGCAAAGCCAATGGCGTACTGCTGGGCGGTTCGAATGTGGGTGGACTTCTAGCCCCGCTGCTCGTCTGGATAATCGATGCCTACAGCTGGCGCACGGCCTCCGTGGCCGCGGCCATCGGCCTGGTCATCGTCGGAATCCCAACCTCCATGGCCCTCCGCCACAAACCCGAGCAGTACGGCTACTACCCCGACGGCCTGGACCGCCCCCCACCCATCGCCCCGGCATTGACCAGGGGAGAGGGTCGGGACTACACCCTTGCCCAGGCCCTCAAAACGTGGACTTTCTGGGCCCTCGGCATTGGGCAGCTGCTGGCGATATTCGGCCTGGCCGCCGTGTCGGTCCACGTGCTGCCCCACTTGGAAGCGGAAGGCATGTCGACCACTGCGGGCGGATGGATTGTGGCTGCTTACACCGTGCTCGGTCTCGTGCCTAAGCTCGGGTTTGGATGGCTGGGCGACGTGCTGGACAAACGGCTCGTGCTGGCAGGGTCCTACACTCTCCAGGGGTTGGGAATCCTGGCCCTTGCCAACGTGGAAAGCGCTTGGGTGCTGGCGCTGTTCATCGCCGTATACGGCCTGTCGGCCCAGTCCTACGGGTCGGTCCTATATCCTCTCCTGGCCGACGAGTTCGGCCACAGGCATATCGGGGCAATCCAGGGAATGCTCTCCGCTCCCTACGCCGTCGGAGCAATACTCGGCCCGTACCTGGCAGGTCTGACCTTCGACCGCATGGATGAATACACCTGGATATTCGTCGCTTTCGGGATTGCGACCATCGCAGCAGGCCCCTTTGCAATTGCGTCTAGGAGCGGGCCCTTCCAGCGCTTGAAAACTAAAGCCTAGTAGAAGGGTTTGGCCGCGTCGCTCTCCGGCGTCTTGGCCCTCTCCAGCGCGTCCCTAGCCGCCGAGGCCAGCAGGCCTGCGTCGGACATGGCGGGACACATCACGAACCCCTGCTCGAAACGCTCTTTCGCCTCTTCGGGAGCGCCGCAGTGGGTCCCTGCCACGAGTCCGTTGGCCCGGGCGACGTCCAGTACCTTTTGAGAGGCCTCGGCGTGCTCCTCGCTTGCCCGGTAGTTCCTGGGGTCGACGCCCATGGATATGGCAAGGTCGGCGGGGCCTATATAGAACCCGTCTATGCCGGGGGCCTTGGCCATGTCCTCCAGGTTTGGGATGGTGTTGATGTTCTCCACCATAACGAGGCAGATAACTTCTTCATTGGCGTGGGCGAGGTAGTCGGCGCCGCCGTAGAGGGTGGCCCGGTTGGGCCCAATGCTGCGAAACCCGATGGGCGGGTATCGGCAGGACATGCCCGCCTTCGCGGCCTCTTCACCATCGTTGACCAGGGGAACGATGACGCCGTAAGCGCCCGCGTCGAGCACCCACTGGGCCCACACCGGCTCGTTCCAGGGGACCCGGGCCAGGGGTACCGTGCCCGTAGTGCTGACGGCCTGGAACCACTGGGCGGCGCGGTCGGGGCCGATGCCCATGCCATGCTGCATGTCCAGCACCAGAGCGTCGAGGCCCACGTTGGCCAACACTTCCGCCATGTAGGTGTCCGCGCTGCCGACCCAGGCGATCGCGGCCGGCTTGCCCTCCCGCCAAAGCTGCTTTACCTTGTTCGGTCTCATCGGCTCCTCCGGTTGACTGAATGGGGGTTGCACTACAGGCTGGCGAGCACGTCGTCGACGTGGCCGGTGACTTTGACGGAGTCGTAGGCCTTGGAGACCAGCCCGTCCGGGTCGATGATGAACGTGGACCGCACGATTCCCATGCGCGTCTTGCCGTACATCTTCTTCTCCCGCCATACGCCGTAGGCCTGGGCCACGTCCTTAGCTTCGTCGCTGATCAGGGGAAAGGGGAGGTCGAACTTGTCCTTGAACTTCTGGTGAGACTTCACGCTGTCGGGGCTGACGCCCAGGACCACGGTGTTCTTATCTTCGAGGGACCGGATGTTGTCCCGGAAGTCGCAGGCCTCCCGGGTGCATCCGGGCGTGTTGTCCTTGGGATAGAAGTAGAGCACCACGTTCTTGCCCCTGTACTGGCTGAGGGAGACTTTCTCCCCGTTGTCCAGCGCCGCCTCGAAATCCGGGGCCCGGTCTCCGGCCTTCAGCATGATGCACCTCCTCTGGCTGCCCGCGTGCGAAGCTAAACATAGGTAAGGGTGGGGGAGGTGTCAAGACCCGGGCCTTTCCGACGCCTCCGTCTTTTCGGTTCCTCAACGGTTGCTCTCCGTGATATTCTATGGGCAAATTCAGCCCTGAGGGGGAACCGATGTCGAGACAGAAGAGGACAGCCGAAGAGGAAGCCATTCTGGCCAAGGCCGCGAAGTACCTCCCCGGAGGCTCGACGGGCAACATATTCTTCAAGCCCGAGGACGCCCTGATCATCAAGGAGGCCCTGGGGTCCAAGGTCTGGGACTACAGCGGCAACGAGTACATAGACTACCTGCTGGGGTCGGGGCCCATGCTGGTAGGGCACTCCCACCCGGACGTGGTGGCGGCGGTCTCGGAGGTGATAGGCAAGGGCAGCACCTACTTCTCGACCAACGGCGCCGCCGTGGAGCTGGCGGAGGAGATGGTCAACGCTGTCCCGTGCGCCGAGCAGGTGCGGTTCATCTCCAGCGGCTCCGAGGCGACCTACTTCGCGATGAAGGCGGCGCGGGCCTTCCGGGGTCGGGACAAGATGCTGAAGTTCGAGGGCGGTTACCACGGCACCAACGACTACGCCCTGATGAGCGTCACTCCCACCGAGATGCGGGAGTTCCCGCGCCCGAGCCGCAACTCCGCCGGCATTCCCGCCGTCCTGGAGGACGAGGTCCTGGTCTGCCCCTTCAACGACCTCGAG
>JAAXHX010000011.1 GCA_012270635.1 Dehalococcoidia bacterium
CTCAGACGGGCAGAGGACGGCCTCGCTGCGGTCCGCGAAGGAGCCGGTTTCATTGGCCTTATCTTCGCCCCGAGCAAGAGGCAACTCACCCAGGAGAAGGCCCGGGAAATCCTGGCCGCAGCCCGGTCTTGCGAGGCGCCTGCTGGCCGGGGGCCGCACGCCGTCGGCGTCTTCGTCAATGCCCCGTCGGACGAGGTCAACCGGGTAGCCGACTTCTGCAACCTGGACAGGATTCAACTGCACGGGGACGAGACCCTAGGATATTGCTCTCTCATAGAGAGGCCCGTCTTCAAGGTCGTGAGGATCGAGGCCGGGGCGAGGGGGGAGGACGTGCTCCACACCCTGGAAGAAGAACTCGAAGCCATAAGGGCGGCGGGTCACACGCCCATGCTGGACACCGTATCCAAGGGGCCTTACTACGGGGGCACGGGCCAACCTTTCGACTGGGGGCTGGCGGCGGAATTGGCCAAGAAATTCGATTTCGTGCTGTCGGGGGGGCTGAACCCTGAAAACGTGAGCGAAGCAATAGAGCAAGTCCGGCCCTGGGTGGTCGACGTGTCCAGCGGGGTGGAGACGGAAGAGGTCAAGGACACTGAGAAGATACAGGCCTTTGCTCGGGCCGTGACCCAGGCGGACCAGGCTCTTGGCGCCGCTCAGCAGATCTCAAGGCCGGCATGACTAGCTCCCGCCCCTCCTCACCCTACGCCTACCCCGATGAGTCGGGGCGATACGGCGACTTCGGCGGAAAGTTCATCCCCGAGACCCTGATGCCCGCTCTCGATGAGCTGGAGGAGAAGTACCGGGCTGCCCGCGCCGACCCGGGTTTCGCCGCCCGGCTGGCGGAGCTTTCGACTACCTACGCAGGCCGCCCGACACCTCTATACCTGGCCTCGACCCTGACGGAGCAGGCCGGGGGGACGAAGATATATCTGAAGAGGGAGGACCTGGCCCACACCGGCGCCCACAAGATCAACAACGTCCTGGGGCAGGGACTCCTGGCCCAGAGGATGGGCAAGGGCCGCATCATCGCGGAGACGGGGGCGGGCCAGCACGGGGTGGCTACGGCGACTATATGCGCCATGCTAGGGCTGGAATGCATCGTCTACATGGGCGAAAAGGACGTTCATCGGCAGGCCTTGAACGTCTTCAGGATGAAGCTGCTGGGCGCGGAAGTCGTGAGCGTGAAGTCCGGCAGTCGGACTCTCAAGGATGCGATCAACGAGGCGATCCGGGACTGGGTCACCAACGTGAGGACTACGCACTACCTGTTGGGGAGCGTGGTCGGTCCGCACCCCTACCCGATGCTGGTGCGGGACTTCCAGTCGGTGATTGGCAGGGAAGCGAGGCAGCAGGTCCTGGACGCCGAGGGACGGCTGCCCGGCTACG
>JAAXHX010000012.1 GCA_012270635.1 Dehalococcoidia bacterium
ATCTCGCATCGCTGGGCCTGGAGGGCCGCGGCGAGGGCGACGGCGGTGGTGTCGGAGCCGCCGCGGCCCAGGGTGGTGGTCTCCATGTCGGTGGTGGTGCCCTGGAAGCCGGCGACGATGACGATGTTGCCCTTCTCCAACTCACCGAGGACGCGCCGGGTCTCCACCTGCTCGATGCGGGCGCGGCTGTGGGAGGCGTCGGTCTGGATGCCGGCCTGGGCGCCGCTGAGGCTGATGGCCCGGGCCCCGAGCTCCCGGAGGGCCATGGCCAGCAGGGTGCAGGACACTATCTCCCCGGTGGACAGGAGGAAATCGAGCTCCCGGGGGCTGGGCTCGGAGGCCACCTCCTTGGCCAGCCCTATCAGGCGGTCGGTGGTGTCTCCCATGGCCGACACCACGGCCACGACCCGGTCGCCGGACTCGGTGGCGGCGGCGATCCGCTTGGCGACGCTGACGATGCGGGAGGAGTCAGCGACGGAGGTCCCGCCGTATTTCTGGACCAGCAGGGCCACGGCCTAGGCGCCTCCCTCCGGGACTACGGACACCCCCGCGGCGGAGGGCCGGGTGATGCGGGTCCAGGCCTCCACGCCCCGGCGGGTCGCCTCCCCGAGCATGGCCTCGGCGATGGCGTCGGGGCCCGATTGCGCCAGGGCCAGGATGGTGGACCCGCTCCCCGAGAGGAAGACGCCGCAGGCCCCCGCCTCCATGGCTGCTTCGAAGATGGCGGTCATGGGGGGAAACAGGGGCGAGCGGTAGGGCTGGTGGAGCGCGTCCTGGGTGGCCAGGGCCAGGGCCCCGGCGTCACCCCGGCTCAGGGCCAGGGCAAGCAGGGCAGTGCGGCCGATGTTGTGGACCGCGTCCTGCATGGGGATGCTCCCGGGCATGACGGCCCGGGCCTCGTCGGTGGGGATCTCCACGCCGGGGACCAGGAGCACGACGCTGAAGCTTTCGTCCACGGGGCAGGGGACGGAGACGAGCCGGTCTCCGTCCCGGATGACGATCTGGCACCCGCCGAAGAGGGCGGGGGCGACGTTGTCCGGGTGGCCCTCTATGGCGTCGGCGAGGCGGAGCATCTCTTCCATGGGCAGCCGCTCGCCGAGGAGCAGGTTGGCGGCCACCATGCCACCGGCGATGGCGGCGGCGCTGCTGCCCAGGCCCCGGCGCAGGGGAATCTCGTTATGGCAGGCGACGGCTAGGGGCGGGGGCCCGGAGCTCAGGGCGTCGTAGACGGCGGCGACGCCGCGATAGACCATGTTGTCGGGGCCGGTGCTCAGCTCCCGGGCGCCGTTGCCGGTGATGCGGATGGAGAACCGGTCCGACCGCTCGACGGATATGGTGTTGAAGACCTCCAGGGCCATGCCCATGGAGTCGAAGCCCGGGCCCATGTTGGCCGTGGTGGCCGGGGCCCGGACGGTTATTCTGCTCGGCGAGTCGCTCATTTCAGGAGGCTATTTTACCCCATCGCCTCCCGATTTGAAGGAAGGACGCCCGATGAGATGGAGGAGGGCCGCCGCCCGAGGGGGAACTGCAAATGGGGTGGCGCAAGTAGTAGGCTGGGGCGGGCGGCGCTGGAAGGAGGGCCCCGGGGCCGGTATAATGGGCCCGTACCCTCCTTTACCTCGGGGCGTGGCGCAGTCCGGTAGCGCGCATCGTTCGGGACGATGAGGTCCCGGGTTCAAATCCCGGCGCCCCGACCACCCAACCTCTCCCCGGTTGCCGATAGAACTCCTTCGACGGGCCAACCGTCGCGGGGCCGTCGAGTCCCGGCCGTCTTGTTGACAAGGGCATCCGGGGGACTTACGCTCCCCTCAAATCATCGCAAGGGGGTCAGACATGGCGAGGAACGGTTTCAAGGTTATGGATTCGGACATGCACGTCATCGAGCCCACGGACCTCTGGCAGAACTACATCGACCCCAAGTTCCGGGACCGGGCGCCCCAGGGCTTCGACCGCTACCTCGGGGACATGCAGGTCCTGGTGGAGGGCGTGCGCCAGCCAGCCGAGAACGAGGAGATGGGCGTGGGGATCATCGAGGAAAACAACTTCAACGAGATATACGCTGACCCCTTCGCCAACGGCTGGGACTCCGGCTCTCAGCTCCGGGCCATGGATGCTGAGGGGCTGGACTACGCGGTCCTCTACCCCAGCCGGGGCCTGTTCGTCCTCGCCATGGACACCATGGACCCGGTCTTCGCGGACGCCGTGGCCCGGGCCTACAGCCGATGGATGAGCGACTTCTGCTCGGCGGACCCCTCCCGGATGTCGGGGGCGGCCATGCTCTCGCCCTTCGACGTGGAGAGCGCCGTGCTGCAGGTGAGGGAGTCGTCGGAGAGCCACGGCTTCAAGGCCGCCTTCATGCGGCCCAACGTGGTCAACGGGCGCAACTGGCACGACCCGTACTACGACCCCCTGTGGAGGGAGCTGGAGGCCCAGGACGTCACCCTGGGGTTCCACGAGGGCGCTCCCACCGTGATGAACCAGATCGGGAACCGCTTCCCCAGCTACTCCCTGTACCACGTCTGCTGCCACCCAATGGAGATGATGATCAGCGTGGTGGACACCCTCGGCGGCGGCGTGATGGAGCGGTTCCCCAACCTGAGGATCGGCTTCCTGGAGGGCAACTGCTCCTGGCTGCCGTGGCTGCTGTGGCGCATGGACGAGCACGACGAGTTGATGGGCAAGTACCAGGGCTCGCAGATGACGATGACGGCCACGGAGTACTTCCAGCGGCAGGGCTTCGTCTCCTTCGAGGCGGACGAGTCGACGGGCCGGTTCCTGGGGGAGTGTGGGCTCGAGGGAGTGGCCGTCTTCTCCACCGACTACCCTCACAGCGACTCCAAGTTCCCCCACGCCACCGAAGCGTTCATGGATCTGCCCATCGGCGAGGAGATGAAGAGGGCCGTCCTCTGGGACAACTGCGCCCGACTCTACAACCTGAACTAGCCCCCTACACCCCTCAAAGACTTCAAATCATCGTGCGTCCGCATGGGCCGGGCGCACGATGATTGCTTTCGTGGAAGGAATAGGTTGCCTGGACACCTAGGGGAGACGGGTCTAAGCGGGGAGGGGTCGGGCCATGGGCAGGTTGGGGTGGACCTCCAGGTCCCAGCCGGAGCGCTGGCCGGAGAGGAGGCGCCGGTAGGCGCAGGCGGCGATCATGGCCGCGTTGTCGGTGCAGAACACGGGGGGAGGGCAGCCGGTGGGTACGGGACTGCCCTGGGTCATGGCCGAGCGCAGGGATCCGTTGGCCGCCACCCCACCCGACAGGAGCACCTGTTCCACCCCCTCCCGCCGGGCGGCCCTGGCCGTCTTCTCCACTAGGACGTCGACCACCGCCTCCTGGAACCCGGCGGCGACGTCGGCCAGAAGGGGGTCGGGGTCGTCGGCGTCCACCCGGTCGTCGATGCCGTCCACGGCCAGGCCCATCTCCCTGGACGCCCGGATGACTGCGGTCTTCAGGCCGCTGAAGGAGAAGTCGTCGCTGCCTTTGAGCCAGGCCCGGGGGAAGGGCCTGGGCTGGG
>JAAXHX010000013.1 GCA_012270635.1 Dehalococcoidia bacterium
CTGCTCGATGTGGTCGAGGGCGAACCGGTGCACCTCCTCCGAGTAGCTGGCCACGGCGTCGGCGGGCACTTCCACGCGGTAATCGCGGTTCCGGGCGTCGGCCACCGTGTGCATTACGCAAACGTTGGTGCACACCCCGCACACTATCACCTTCTCTGGCGCAAGCTCTTCCAGCCGCCGGTCCAGGTCCGTGTTGAAGAAACCACTGTAACGCTGCTTGGGAATGACGTCTCCCTCGAAGCCCGAGAGCTCGGGGATTATCTCCGTCTCCGCCGTACCCCGGACGCAGTGCTCGGGGAACATCTCGAACTCCAGGTCGTCGGGCGCGTGGTTGTCGCACAGGAAGATGATCTTGCTGCCCAGCCGGGACTCCCGCTCCAGGAGGTCCTGCACCACCGGGACGATGCGCCGCGCCGACTCCCCCGTGTACAGGTTGCCGCCCTCTTCGCAGAAGCCTCGGACCATATCCACTACCAGTACCGCGTTGGTCATGGTTCCTCTCCTAGCTTCGATGAAGTCCGTCCTTCCCTCAAAATGTTACCGCCGCCGCCCGATGTATTCAAGGAACGGGGCCGGCGGCCTGCGTGCGGGGCTTGGGTATCCCCCCGAGGCGGAGCCTGAGCAACCCCTTCAAGTCCGCCCACGCCGTCGACACCACCCTGACCCGGGTGTCGGGATCATCCACCCAGTGCACGGGTATCTCCTTGATCCTGTAGCCGTTCTTCTCCGCCAGGATCAGGAGCTCGGAGTCGAAGAACCAACCCTTGTCCCTTACCATCGGCAGCAGCTCGTTGGAGGCCCTTTGGCTGATGGCCTTGAAGCCGCACTGGGCATCGGAAAATCGAGTGCGGAACATGAGCTTGATGAGCAGGTTATAGCACCGGGAGATGATCTCCCGCTTGAAGCTTCGCTTCTCTACCCTCGCCCCCCTCCCCAACCGCGTCCCTATCGCCACGTCGGACCCATCCTCCACGGAGGCCACCAGCGCGGGCAGCGCGTCCAGCCTGGTCGAAAGGTCCACGTCCATGTAGCACATCACGTCCGCTTTGCTATCCGTCCACGCCCTGAACAGCGCCCGTCCCCGACCCTTCTGCCTCAGGTGGAGCAGCGAGACCCGGGCGTCTTCCTCGGAGAGCCTCTCCGCCACCTCTCGGGTGGAGTCCGTCGAACCATTGTCGGCCACCACGATTCGCCAATCGCAGTTCGGCAGCTTGTCCCGGGCAAAGGCCGAGAGCGTTGCCACGCACTGGGGCAGGGCAACTTCTTCGTTGTAAACGGGGATGACTATGTCAAAGCTGGTCAACGACCCTCCTCCCGATTCGAGACCTTTGCATAACCCGTATACAAGGGGTCGGGGGCCGCTCGTGCTGAGCCTGTCGAAGTATGAGCGGGGAGGACAAGGATACCTCTATTAAAACCATGGTACGCCTAATGCCTGAAGTGCCTGACCCCCGTGAACAGCATCGCCATTCCCAGCTCGTCCGCCACGTCGATAACCTCCTGGTCCCTCACCGACCCCCCCGGCTGCACCGCCGCGGCCACCCCTCCCCCTGCCGCCAGTTGCACGTTGTCGGCGAAGGGGAAGAATGCGTCGGAGGCCAGCACGGACCCTTGTGCTCGCTTCTCGGCGGCCCGCAGGGCGAGGTGCACGCTGTTCACCCGGTTCGGCTGACCGGCCCCCATCCCCATCAACGTCCTGCCCTTGACCAGCACAATGGCGTTGGACTTCACGTGCTTCGCCGCCTTCCATGCAAAGGCCAGGTCTTCCATCTCTTCGGGCGTGGGGGCCCGCTTGGTGACGCACCGCCACGTCGAGGAGTCATCCCCGCCCGTGTCCCGGGTCTGGACCAGAAAGCCGCCCTGAACGGTCTTCACGTCCAGCCCCGAAGCCTCGCCCCCCGGCCCTGCCTCCAGAATGCGCAGGTTCTTCCTCTTCTTCAAAACGGCCAACGCTTCCTCTTCGAAGCCGGGCGCGATGACTATCTCGTAGAAGACCTTGGATATTTCGTCCGCCGTCGCCGCGTCGACCTTCCGGTTGCACGCCACTATCCCCCCGAACGCCGACACCGGGTCCCCCGCCAAAGCCCGCCGGTATGCTTCCACCATATCTTCGTGACTGGCCAGTCCGCACGGATTCATGTGCTTGATTATCGCAACGGTCGGGCTGTCAAAGTCGGTCGCCGCGCTCCACGCCGCATCCGCATCGGCGATGTTGTTGAAGGACAACTCCTTCCCCCAGAGCTGCTTCGCCCCGGCAATCCCCTCGCCCCGGGACAGCGTCCCGGCATAGAACGCCCCCTGCTGGTGGGGGTTCTCGCCGTAGCGCAGCTGCTGGGCCTTGGTCATCCCGATGGTCAGCTCGTCGGGAAATGGGTCGGCGGCGTCCGCCAGGTAGTCGGCTATCGCCGTGTCATACAGGGCCACGTGTCTGAACGCCTTGCGCGCCAGTTCCCTTCTGAACTCGAGGTCTATGGCGCCCTCCGCCAGCTTGCCGGCCACCGAGTCGTAGTCCCGGGGGTCGACCACCACCAGCACGTGGGGAAAGTTCTTCGCCGAGGCCCGCACCAGGGTCGGGCCCCCTATGTCGATGTTCTCCAGGGCCTCCGTCAGGTCCACGCCCGCCCTGCTCACCGTCTCCACGAACGGGTATAGGTTGACCACCACCACGTCGATGAGCCCGATCCCGTGGGACTCCAGTTGGCCTAGGTGGTCCGGCACGTCCCGGCGCGCCAGTATCCCGCCGTGGACCGCGGGGTGCAGCGTCTTCACCCGTCCGTCCAGGATTTCCGGGAAGCCCGTCAGGTCGGATATGCTCTTCACCGGGACCCCGGCCCCGGCGATGGCCCTCTTGGTGCCCCCCGTCGAGTAGATCTCAATGCCCTGTTCCGCCAACGCCCGGGCGAAGGGCCCCAGGCCCGTCTTGTCTGAGACGCTGATCACCGCCCTCACGCTCATGTGATCGTCACCCTTTCGGGGCCGGCGCACCTCACCACCTCCCCAATGACCGCCGAGCCCGGGATCCCTCCCAACAGGTCCGGCGCGTCCTCTTCCGCCGCTATGATCGTCATCCCGATTCCCATGTTGAACACGTTGTACATCTCATCGTCCGGGACCCGGCCTGCATCCCGTATCAGCCTAAAGATCGGCGGGACGGCCCAGGAGGACGCGTCGATCTTGGCTGCAAGGCCCTTCGGCAAGGCCCTCGGCACGTTCTCCCGGAACCCGCCCCCCGTTATGTGGGCCATCCCCTTGATCCTGTCCAGCAGGCCACCCACCGCCCCGAGATAGCACCTGTGAGGCTCCAGGAGCTCTTCGCCCAGCGTGCGCTCGAGCTCGGGGTGGAAACGGGCCAGCGCGGAGGGCTCGTCGTCCAGGTTGAAAGCCTTTCTGACCAAGGAATATCCGTTGGTGTGCAGCCCCGAGGACGGTATCCCGAGTATCGCGTCCCCCTCGTTGACCGCCGAGCCGTCGATTATCTCGTCCTTCTCCACCACACCCACGATGAATCCGGCAAGGTCGAACTCCTTGCCCGCGTAGACCCCCGGCATCTCCGCCGTCTCCCCGCCGATCAGAACGCAACCGGCGTCCCGGCAAGCGCGGGCCAGCCCCCCGACCAGTGCGTCGGCCGCGTCGGGGTCCAGCTTGCCCATGGCTATGTAGTCCAGGAAGAAGAGCGGCTTGGCGCCCCCGACCAGGATGTCGTTGATGCAGTGGTTCACCAGGTCTTCGCCCACCGTGTCGTACCGCCCGAGCATCGCGGCGATGCGCACCTTGGTCCCGACGCCGTCGGCGCTGGACACCAGCACCGGGTCCCGGTATTTCTCCAGGTGATACAGCCCGCCGAAGAAACCGATGTCCCCCAGCACCCGCGCGTTGAAGGTCGTCCTGGCGTGTCTGGAGATCCGTTCCGTGGCCCGGGAAGCGGCGGCTAGGTCCACTCCCGCGGCCCGGTATCTGCTGTCGACGGTCATGCGGGGTTCTCCGGCTCGGGGGGCGGAGAGAGAGATGGGCCTCGCTGCGGAAACACGTTCCCGGGATATCCGTCGGCGCCTATCGGCTGGGCTCCATCGCCAGCTTGTCCATCTCCAGCTGGACCGGTATAGGGTACTTCCCGGTGAAGCAGGCTGTGCACATTTCGTTGTTGGGAAGGCCCACCGCCTCCACCAGCCCCGCTACGCTCAGGTATCCCAGGGAGTCCGCCCCGATGAACTGCCGGATCTCTTCCACGCTTTTTTGCGCGGCCAGCAACTCGCCCCGTGTCGCCAGGTCGACGCCGAAGAAGCAGGGGTGCCGGATGGGGGGTGCGCATATTCGCATGTGCACTTCCGTGGCCCCGTTCTTCTTCAGCAGGTTAACCACGTGGGGGGTCGTAGTGCCCCGGACAATGCTGTCGTCCACCACCACCACCCTCTTCCCCCTCAGCACCTCCGGCATGGCATTGAACTTCAGCCGCACCCCCAACTCCCGGATACGCTGGTCGGGCTGGATGAACGTCCTGCCCACGTACCGGTTCTTCAGGATCGCCTCCCCCAACGGGATCCCCGACTCCTTCGCATAGCCGATGCCCGCCGCCACCGCCGAGTCCGGCACCCCCATCACCATGTCCGCATCCACCGGGTGCTCTCTCGCCAGCTGTGCCCCCATCCTCTGCCTCGCCGAATACAGCAGCTTTCCCCCGACTATGCTGTCGGGCCTGGCAAAGTAGATGTGCTCGAATATGCAGAGGGAATGGGAGTCCTTCTCCACCAGCTTGTGCGACGTCACACCGTCCTTGTCTATGATCACCGCCTCTCCCGGCTCCACCTCCCGTATCACGTCCGACCCTATGTGGTCCAGGGCCGCGCTCTCCGAGGCGATGACCCAACCGCCGTTCAGCTTGCCCAGGGAAAGGGGCCGCACGCCCATCGGGTCCCGCACCCCTATCAACTGGTCCTTGGTCATCATGACCATGCTATAAGCGCCCTGGAACCGGTTCATGCAGTAGCGGATGCGCTCGGGCCACGTTGACCCGGGGGCCTGGCCCAGCCAATGGGCCATCACCTCGCTGTCCGTGCTTCCCTTGAACTCGATTCCGCGGTCTTCCAGCTCGGCCCTGAGCTCCTGGGCGTTGATGATGTTCCCGTTATGCCCCGTGGCCAGCTCGCCCCAAGGGCCGTTAACCAGGGTGGGTTGGGCATTGGCTATCCGGCTCGAACCCGTGGTCGAATAGCGGGTGTGGCCAATGGCCAGGTCCCCGGAGAGCTTGCCCAGCGAGTCCTCGTCGAAGACCTGGGCCACCAGGCCCATGTCGGTGTGCGCCCGGATTCCCCGGCCGTCGGACGCGGCTATGCCCGCGCTCTCCTGGCCTCGGTGTTGGAGTGCAAACAGGCCGAAGAAGGTGATGCGGGAAACGTCCTCTCCGGGGGCGTAAATCCCGAAGAGCCCGCAGGCCTCTTTCGGCTTGTCAACCATCTGATCGCGTCGCCGGACTGCGGTCATGAAGGTTCCAGATACGGTCTCTCCCTCGAACTTCTCGGTCGGGACCCGTGCCCGGATTATATCCCCACCCCGGCACGGGGGTCAACGCGCCCCCCCACCCTTCCCCACCCCGCCCCCGAAGTGCTATTATT
>JAAXHX010000014.1 GCA_012270635.1 Dehalococcoidia bacterium
CGGGCCTTCTCAACGTTTAGGATCTTGCCCTTGAGGGGCAGGATGGCCTGGAAGCGTCGGTCCCGGCCCATCTTGGCCGAACCGCCCGCGGACTCGCCCTCCACGATGTAGACTTCGCTCCGGCTGGGGTCTCGCTCTGAGCAGTCGGCCAGCTTGCCCGGCAGGCTTCCTCCGTCGAAGGCCCCCTTGCGGAGGACCAATTCCCTGGCCTTGCGCGCCGCCTCCCGGGCCCGGGCTGCGGTGAGGCACTTCTCCACCATTCTCCTGGCGTCCTGGGGGTGCTCTTCGAGATATTTGCCCAGCCCTTCGGACATGGCCGACTCGACGAGACTCTTCATCTCGGCGTTGCCGAGCTTGCCCTTGGTCTGCCCTTCGAACTGCGGGTCGGTCAGCTTCACGCTGATCACCGCGGTTAGACCTTCCCGGACGTCCTCACCCGAGAGGTTGCCCTGGTCTCCTTTGAGCAGGTTGCCCTTGCGGGCGTAGTCGTTCAGGCCCCGGGTGAGGCCGGCCCGGAAGCCCGAGACGTGGGTCCCGCCGTCCGCCGTGTTGATGCAGTTGGCGAAGGAGAGGGTCGTCTCCGAGAAGCCGTTGTTGTACTGCATGGCTATCTCGATGCTCGACCCATTGGCCATCTTATGGATGTAGATGGGCAGCGAGGTTACGGCGCCGCGGTTCCGGTTCATGTGGCGCACGAAGCTGGCGATGCCTCCTTCGAAGAAGAAGGTCAGCTCGTTGTCGGGGCCCGACCGGCGCTCGTCGACCAGCCGGATTTCGAGACCCTTGTTCAGGTAGGCGGTCTCGCGGAAGTGGTCTGCCAGGGTGTCGAAGTCGTAATCGACCTCGGTGAATATCTCGGGGTCGGGCAGGAAGGTGATCCTGGTGCCCGTGCCCTCTGCGACCCCGACTTTCTTGACCGCACCCACCCTGAGGCCCTTCCGGTATTCCTGCTCGTACAGGTTGCCGCTCCTGCGCACCTCCGCCCTCAGCTGGGTCGACAGGGCGTTGACCACCGAGGCCCCAACGCCGTGCAGGCCGCCGGAGACCTTGTAGCCCGTTCCCCCGAACTTGGCCCCGGCGTGCAGAATGGTCATGACCGTTTCCAGGGCGGACACCCCGGTGGTGGGGTGCTTCTCGACGGGGATGCCGCGTCCGTTGTCGGAGCTGGTGACGGAGCCGTCCTTGTGGATGGTGACCAGGACCTGGTCGCAATAGCCGGCCATGGCCTCGTCGACGGAGTTGTCGACGATCTCGTAGATGAGGT
>JAAXHX010000015.1 GCA_012270635.1 Dehalococcoidia bacterium
CTCGTGTATCACAAACCCCGACCCCAGCGACCCGATAAGCGCCCCGACCCTGTGGCTCGAAGACATCAACACCAGGCCGTTCCGGCTCCCTTCCGGCCCGACTATGTCGCACGCGTAAGCCTGGCTCACCGTCCCGAAGAACGCCTTCAGGCAACCCGCCACTCCCGCCAGTACGATTATCGGCCACACGTAGTCCAGATCGTTGAACATCAGGACCGCCATCGTCGCCCCCACCCCGCACCCCCCCGCAAAGACGAATCGCAGGAACACCCTCCGGTTCACCCTGTCCGCCACCGACCCCGATATCACCCCCAGGAAGAAGAAGGGCGCCATGCCCGCCGCGTAGGCCACACCCAGGAGGAATGGAGAATCGGTCATTTCCAGCACCAGCCACCCCAGCGCCACCATCTCCATGCCCCAGCTCAGCGCGTGGAATACGCCTCCGCCCCACAGAAACCGGAAGTCTCTGAAGCCAAAGGAGGCCCAGGTCCCGCTGCGGGCCGCATAAACTGTCTGAGCCATTTTAGTAAGTCCGGCTGCGGACCATGAACCCGGGCCCCGACGGCGGAGACGCCCGCTGCAGCCCTAGTCTGGTACGCCCACGAGGCCCGCCCTCAGCATCCCCTCGATCTCCTCCGAAGAGTATCCCGCTTCTTCCAGGACATCCACCGTGTGCTGTCCTATCAGCGCCGAAGGCGGGTTGTCTTTCGTCGGCGTCTCGGAGAAATGCACCAGCGTCCCCGGCTGTTTCAGGCCCGTGAACGTCGGGTGGTCCCCTTCGTAGACCATCCCTGCCTCGATGGCGTGCTCGTTATCGTAAAAACCCTCAAAATTTCCCTGTGCCACCCTCACGCATGGGACCCCCTCCCCCGACAGCCGGCTCTCCCACTCCCGGGCCGTGCCCCTCGCGAAGACGACCCCCAGGGCCTCGCATAGCTCTTCGTTCCACGGGTCCACCGCCGACGCTTCCTCGAAGGACACACCCGGCGTTCCCCACTCTCCCCGCAGAGCGTCCTTCAGCCGCTCCCATTCCTTCTCCTGCACGCAGGCCAGGAACACCCACCCCTCTGCCGTCTCGTATATCCGGTACAGCGCCGACATCCCTCGCACCCCCGCATCCGCCAGGGGTCTCTCCTTTTTCCCTTCGTACCGCATGAAATCGTCCGACGTGGCCAGGGCCCCGGTCTTCATAAGGCTCAGGTCTATCTTCTGCCCTCGTCCCGTCTTGTCCCGGTGGTTCAGCGCCATCAGCACGGCGACCGCCAGCATCAGCGCGTTCGTGTCGTCGCAGATCGCCGTTCTCATGAAGACCGGCTCCCCCGACCTCCCCCCATTCCAAGCCGTCAGCCCCGACATAGACTGGAACAGCGGGTCGAAGCCCGGCTTTTTGGCCTCGGGGCCCGTCGGGCCGTATGCCGTGCTGTGCACGTAGATTATGTCGGGTCTAATCCCCCGGGCAGACTCATAGTCTATGCCCAGCCGCTCCGCCACCCCCATCCTCATGTTGTGCACCAGGACATCGCTCCTTTCGATCAGCCTCCTGATCACCTCCCGAGACCCCGGCGCCTTCATATCCATGGCCAGGTCCCTCTTCCCCCGGTTTGACCCCAGGATGAGCATCGGGACGCTGTGCCCGCCCTCGCCGTGAAGCGGCTCCACTTTGACCACGTCCGCCCCCAGGTCGCACAACGCCATCGGCCCCAGCGGCCCCGCAATGTACGCTGAGAAGTCCAGCACCTTCAACCCTTCCAGCGGCGTCCGTCCCGCTTTGTCCCCCATCCTCCGCCCCGACAACGTCCCGCGAGGCTCGCCGACTTCCGGCGGCTCAAATAGATTGAGTTGGGATGACGGCAGGGGTTCGCTCTCCACGGGCGCCGGCCCCCGCACCCGACCCGGCGTCTCCGAAAACAGTATCGGGTGCCCCACCTGCTTCATGTCTCCCAGCATAGGGTCCCTCACTCCGACCACCAGCCCGTTGTGCTGCACCTGCGGCACGTCCATGTATTCCTGCGTTGTCAACACCGGGGCCGTCGGCACGTCTCCCGCCTCCAGTATCTTCAGCCACTCCCCCCGTGTCTTCTCCCTCACCTTATTTGCTATCAACTCGATGGCCGCCAGCCGGTGATCGTCCGCCTGCCATCCCGTGGGCGCCGTCTCGAACCGGGGGTCTAGCACCAGCTCGGGAAGGTCCAGCGCAATGGACAGCTTGTCCCAGAACCACCGAGTCAGGCACCCGATGTGGACCCACTTATCGTCTGCGCACGGGTACATCCTGTATGCCGGCAGGCCCCCGTGGGGATGGACGTTGTTCACGATGAAGGGCGGCAACTCGTTGGCTATGGGCAGCACCGGGTACCGGATCGCGATTGCCCCCTCGTACATGCTCGTCCACACCCTCTGCCCGACCCCCGTCTCGTTCCTAACGTGCAGCGCCGCCAGTATCCCTTGCAGCGCCAGCATCACCGTGCCCAGGCTCGCCACTGGCGCCGAGGGATACATCGGCCCGGGCCTCACCCCCGCCTGCTCCGTCATTATCCCCGACGCCGCTGCCGCTATCCCCTCGTAGCCGGGCAGCCCCTTCAGCGGGCCCCTCTCCCCGAAGGACGAGATTGAGCAATAGATCACCTCTGGATTACGAGAGCGCACCGCCCGGTACCCGACCCCTATCTCATCCGCCACCCCCACCCTCCAACTTTCCAACACAACGTCCGCCCGGGACGTCAACGCCAGCGCCGCCTCCAACCCCTCCCCCGACCTCAAGTCTACGCTCACCAACCTCTTTCCCCTGTTCCACACACGGAACCCCGGCCCCTTGCCCAAGGCGTCGCCCCCCGGCGGTTCCACCCTCACCACGTCCGCCCCGTAGTCTGCCAGGAGCATCGTTGTCAACGCTCCCGGATATCCACGCGAAAAGTCGACCACCCGCAGCCCTTCCACCGGCCCCGGAGAAGCTTCACCCTGCGCCCTGGCCGAAATTTCTAACCGCCTCCTTCGCTCTGCCTGGTCCCGTCGAGGCCCCCTCCTCCTATATCACCACCTTCTCTTCCTTCATCTCCGCAATCTCTCCCCACGTATACCCCGCCTCCAACAGCACCTCCTCCGTGGACCCCCCGAACTCCGGGCTCGACGCCCGGGGCGATAGGGACGACCCATCGATCTGGAACGGTATGGCCGTCTCCTTCAACTGCCCCAGTGAAGGGTGATCGACCATTACAAGGTAGTCGTTTGCCTCCACCTGTGGCTCCGATATCACCTCGTTGGGCGTCGTCACGGCGCCCCATGCGATATGTTCCGCGTCCAGCCTTCTTCCCCACTCTTCCAGGGTCCTTTTCTTGAATTCTTCGTCGAATATCGCCACCAGCGCCCCGCTGTTCTCCTTGCGCGGGACCAGTTCCGTAAACCTGGCGTCATGGACCAGGTCCTCCCTTCCCACCGCCCGGCAGACGTTCGGCCAAAACCGGTCTGCCTGCAGGACCGTCACGTATATCCACCGCCCATCCGATGTCGGATAGATGTTGACCAGGGGGTTCGGTGGGCTCTTCCTCGAATATCTGGGTATGTTAATCCCCCCTATCAAAGGCGCCCACAGGTTCTCCGCCGCGATCCAGGCGCCCGTCCCGAGAAGCGACCCGTCCACCAGCGCTCCCTCTCCCGTCCTCTCCCTGCGAAACAGCGCCGTCATCATCCCCGCAAACAGGCAGGTCCCCGTCGACACATCCCCCAGCGACCCCCTGAGCCGCACCGGCACGGTGTCCGGCTCCCCCAGCGAGGCCATTATCCCCGACCGCGCCCAGAACCCGATGGAGTCGAACCCCATCTTGTCTTTCTCCGGCCCCCTTGGCCCGTATCCTGTGCCCCGCACGTACACGATCTGCGGATTCACCCCCCTGATCGATTCATAGTTCACCTGGAGCTTGTCCAGCGTCGACAACCGAAGGTTGGTAATGAATACGTCCGCGTCCCGGCACAGCCTGTACAGCGCCTCCCGCCCCTTTTCCCGCGACACGTCCAGCGCGATGTCCCGCTTGCCGCGGTTCATCGTCTCGAACACGTAGTTGGGGCCCTGGCCGCCGCTGGCATCCGTCGGCGTCCAGCCCCGCGCTGGGTCGCCGCCCGTATCCAGGTGCTCGACCTTTACTACGTCCGCGCCGCAGTCAGCCATCATCACGCCGCACGCGGGCCCCGCCAGCCAGATCGCCAGCTCCACGACCTTCACGCCTTCTAAAGGCAACATCGCCGCAACCCCCTGAATATCCGTCTCGTCTTCCGAACCAACCGCCGCCACCCGTCCATACCCTAGCGGCAGATTATACCAGCCACCCCCATTGACCCTCTCCCGATCCTCGACAAGAACGGGGAGCAACCCTTATCCAACTTGACAAACGCCCTCTGCGCCCACGACCATTGTCGAAACCCGCACCGCCTAGCTGACCCATGAACGTAGAATACGCCTTCCTCTGCGACTACGCAGACTCCTCCAACAAGCTCACCGCCGTCGGCATCGGCATCGACACCATCTACGCGAAGACCGTCCCCGTCGCTCATCAGCAGCTCTTTGCCGTCCTCGGCCTCAAGTTCACCGTCAACGAAACCCGACGCACCCGGGCCTTCGAGATGCGAGTCCAGGACGCCGATGCCCGGGACATCATTCCTCCCATCACCGCCGACCGGGACATTCCTTCACCCGCCAAGGGCCTGACCTACCGCACCTACCGCACCGTCAACGGCCTCTACGGCCTCCGCTTCGAAAAGTTCGGAGACTACCAGATCAGCTGGCTTATAGACGGCGTCGAGGTCTGCTCCCTCCCCTTCCGCGTCGCCCCAATGCCCCACCCCTAAGCCCTCTCCCCC
>JAAXHX010000016.1 GCA_012270635.1 Dehalococcoidia bacterium
TGCTGAGCCCCTAGTTTATCCTGAGTTTGTCGAAGGGAAGCATGAGCGGAGTAGGGGCCGAGCGGCCCCTACTTCAACCGCCTCATCAACGCATCGCCCACGTGCGCGGGCACAAACGAGTCCGGGTCGCCCCCGAGCTTCACCACCTCTTTCAACAGGGACGAGCTTAGAAACTGGTGCTCCAGGCTGCTCATCAGCGTCACCAGCTCGATGTCCGGCGCCAACTTTTTGTTCATCAACGCCATCTCGAACTCCCTCTCGAAGTCCGAGTTCATCCGCAGACCCCGGATCATCACCTGCGCATTGATCTCCCGGGCATAGTCGACGGTCAATCCCTTATACCCTACAACCCTGATTTTCGGATGTTCCGCCAGAGCCTCGTTGATCAGGGCTATCCTTTCCTCTGTCGAGAACAGCACTCTCTTGTTGTCGGGTATCGCATAGACCGCCATCACGACCTCGTCGAACAGCGTGGCGGCCCGTATTGCGATGTCCAGGTGACCGTTGGTTACGGGATCGAAGCTCCCGGGGTAAAGGGCGATGGTCAAAGACTTCCCTCCCATTGAAAGATGCTCAACATTGTATCACCGTACTTCTTCTCTTTTCCCAGCACGAGTTCCCCGTACTGCTCCCTCAGGGCCCGACGCCTGGAATGCTCCACCACCACCAACCCCGTCCCGCTGCAAAGGCTCTTCTCTCCTATCAACTCCACCACCCCACCGACTGAATCGTCCTCGTACGGCGGGTCCATGAATATCACGTCGTACGCGCCTGACAATACTTCCACGGCCTTCCTTGTGTCCAACACGTGCACCCGACCCCGACCCTCCAGCCCCGTGACCTTCAGGTTCTCCGATATCGCCCTGGCCATCCCGGGGTCTCGCTCCACGAAGTCCACCCAGCCCGCCCCCCGGCTCAAGGCCTCTATCCCGATAGACCCCGTCCCTGCATACAGATCGAGTATCCTCTCCATATTCACCCCCGCCGCGTCCAGCATCGAAAACAGCGCACCCCGGACCCGCTCGGAGCTGGGCCTCAGCCCCGCGCCCGCCTTCAATTTCCGTCCCTTCGCCACGCCCGCAATGACCCGCATTCCGGGATTCTAAAGGCCACCCGTACTCCCCTGCAACGCCCCCCGCACCCCAATCACAGGAGTTGGGCCCGTCAAAGTATGTGCGGATGGGCAGGGCCGCTCGTGCTGAGCCCTAGTTTATCCTGAGTCTGTCGAAGGGAAGTATGAACGGAGGGAGGTTGAGGGGCATCTGAACGCGTACATCTTCTTGCCACTGCCCTGCCCCGATGATAAAATCCACCGGCACCCGTCCCGCATACAGGTCATCACTTGCCACAACACGACGTACTAGTCATAGGCGCGGGTCTCGCCGGAATGAGGGCCGCCCTTGAATCCCATCGACACGGCGCCAGCGTAGCCGTAGTTTCCAAAGTCCACCCCGTCCGAAGCCACTCCAACGCCGCCCAGGGCGGCATCAACGCCGCCATGCCCGAAGAGGGCAGAGAGGACGACTGGGAGTCCCACGCCTTCGACACCGTCAAGGGCTCCGACTACCTCGGCGACCAGGACGCCATCGAAATCATGGCCCGCGAAGCCCCCGACGACATAATCGAGCTTGAGCACATGGGCGTCATCTTCAATCGCGACGAGCGCGGCAGGCTCGGGGCCCGGAGCTTCGGCGGCGCATCCTTCGCCCGCACCTTCTTCGTCGCCGACATCACCGGCCAGGCCATCCTCCACGTCATGTACGAGCAGCTTATGAAGGCCGGCATCTTCGTCTACGAGGAGTGGTTTGTCACCTCGCTAATCATGATCGACGGGGTCTGCCGGGGCGCGGT